>RFIV01000223.1 GCA_003695085.1 Gammaproteobacteria bacterium | reverse complement strand
GAACCCTCGATGAGATTTCTCCCATACGCCCTTAGCAGGGGCGCGCCTTCAGCCTCTCGGCCACCTCTCCGGAAAACGCGGCGTATAATACCACATTTTCCTGAAATGCAAAGGGGGCGGTTCAAAATCCGCCCCCTTTTTTCAGGTGCGACAAATACCTATCCGGTATCAGTCCTCCTGACCAGCATCGTGACCGCCCTGCATGGCGCGCTCACGCTGAATGCGCTGGTAGATCTCCTCGCGATGAACCGCGACTTCCTTCGGTGCGTTGACCCCGATGCGCACCTGATTACCCTTGACACCCAGTACGGTGACGGTGACATCATCACCGACCATCAGCGTCTCACCAACCCGACGAGTCAAGATAAGCATAAGCTTTCTCCTTTCATTATCTATTCCAGTCTCTCATTTGCACCGGGGTACGCTGACCAGGCGAACCGGCACGGCAGCTACCCTGCCTTTTCAAGTATTGACCATTTTTCCGAAAATGACAGGGAAAATGCGCGGCCATTGTAGACGAGTTAGCCCAAAAGCCCAATACGCAATGATCGAAAAATCAACGATAGGCTTTCACCACCTCTTCGGCGATGATGTCAAGCCCGCGCATCACATCGTCGGGGTTCTGCGAATAGGTGATCCGCAGGCACTCCTGCTTGTGAGTCCAGTCATCATCCTCAAGGCCCGGAAAGAAGTGATGCCCGGGCACCACGAGCACGCCCCGTTGCTTGAGCCGCTCGTACATGACTTGTGCCGGGACCGGACAGTCCTTCATCCACAGCCACAGGAACATGGCACCTTCCGGCACATGCAGCCGGCAGGGGGTTCCGCGAAGCGCCCCTTTCAGCCGGGCCTCCGCCTGCTCGGCCCGCACCTTGTAAAAGGGCTGCACATGTGTGCGACACAAGTCAATCAGTGACCCATCGCGCAACATGGGCTCAACCAGCACCGCCCCCATGGACCCGGGCGCCAGACTCATGATGCCATTCATTTCTCCCAGTGCCTGAACAATCCATTCGGGGCCAATGACAATACCGGTGCGGATGGCGGGCAAGCCCACCTTGGAAAGGGACAGGCACAGCACCGTATTGTTCGAATAGAAAGGCTGCGCCTCGCCAAACACCAGGCCCGGAAAGGGCAGCCCGTAGGCGCCGTCGATCAGCAAGGGAATATCCCTTTCCTCTGTCAGCCGCGCCAACTCCTTGAGCTCCGCATCTGTAATGACATTGCCTGTCGGGTTGGTGGGCCGAGACAGGCAGACAGCGCCCGTGCTGTCCGATAGCCCCAAGACATCGAAATCCAGCCGATACTTGAACGACTGCTCGCCGATCAGTTCGATGCGCGGGCGCCGCGCCACAAAGGTGCCGGCATGAACACCGGCATCGGCATAACCAATGTACTCGGGGGTAACTGGCAGCAATATGTGGCGATGCACACCATCCCGGCAAGGGCCCGCCAGGAGATTGAAAAGCATGAAGAAGGCGGTCTGACTGCCGTTGGTGAGGCAGATGTTTTCCGGCCCCACGGGCCAGCCATACGTCTGACTCAGATAATCCGCCAGAGCCTCGATACATTGCGCTTCACCTTGCGGCGCGTCATAGATGCCCACCGCTCGCCGAAACAGGTTGACGTCTTCACTTAACTTTCCGAGCCGCGCCATCAGGGCCTGCTCAATCTCCGGCACATAGCCGGGATTGCCTCCCCCCATCATGATCTGATCGCCGCCTGCCAGCGCCGCACCCAGATCTTTCATCAGCAGACTGATGCCGGATTCGCCGGCAAATTTCTCTCCGAACAGGGACATGCGATGGGACACGGTTACGCCTCTTCATCCGACAACGAAATTCCAAGATTGCTGACGCCATCCTGATGCGCCAGGGCACGAAGCCCGGCCAGCACTTCCGGATCCGGCCCCTTGAGCGCCTGAAGCTGACGCGCCAGCTCGTCCTGAAATGCCAGCTCGGATTGCACCAGCGGACTCGCGTCCAACAATCCGACCCAATTCTCCTCAGGGACATCATCGTGCCTGAGTTCCTCATAACGAATCACCAGGTCCAGGCTTTGACGAGCCGCCCGCTCGGCCCGGCGAACATGATCGTTCTCCATGCTGAGCAGCGCTTCGCGAATCAGCTCGCAGGCAGTGCCGGCTGCCAGTGCTCCGAAATGATCATCTCCGGACAACCGCTCTATCATTTCTTCTACCGGCAACAGCTGCCTGATCGCTCGAAAGCTCTGATCCTGCGTCAGACGGCGCCAGACCAGCTCGAGCGCATGAGTGACAGGCTGCACCGGCCAGTCCACGGCGTCTTCAGCCAGCTGCGCAAAGAACAGCAGGTTGATCTGATTGCGCTCCGCCAATGCGGCCAGGAAAGCCGATTCCCGCCAGCCCCGTATTTTTGCAACGCGCTTGAAATGCCGTTTATCCATGCACGCCCTCCTGCCTGAGCGCTTGCTCCTGCAATCTCAAGAGCCGACTGTACGCCTCGTCAACCGTTGCGCCCCATATGAGCAAACCATCCTCATGCCCTCCCAACACCAGCACTCCGTCTCTGGCCTGCGGTACCAGGCGCAGTGTTTCCTCATACATGCCAGGTGTACCATAGGTGATCGCTTCAGATGTTTGCGGGTAGGGCAAAGCATGTCGCTGCTGCCATACTTCTGGTGCATGAACATGCACAACACAGGCTGCATCCGGGTGCGCCTCATAGACAGCCGCATGCGTCATGGATTCCGACGACGGCGGCCGTTTGCCCTGATATCGCACCCGGTTGTTTTCAGCATCCACGCTCAACACAAGACACCAATGATCGGGACGCAACGGCAATTCCCCACCAATTTGGGACGCCGTCACATAAAAACCGGCAGAGTCGTCGCGCACACTGAGATTGCCAAAGCCCAGACCAGCATACCGGTCAGGCCGGGCACCCACCCAGCCCAACCGAATCAGGTGTTCCCGCATGGGCCCGACTTCGCAACACAAGTCACTGGCGGCCCCGGGAACATCCCCGGATTCGCAGACTGCACTGAACTGAATAACCCCTTCCACCTCAAGCCCTCTTGTCTTGCATACCACGCGACGTTGCAAACACTGTCATGATTGCCAGCAACACGGCCAACCCACCGAGCATAACGTCCCACCCCCAACTCTGGAACAGCAGACCGGGAAAATAGCTGCCACTCGTGCCTGCGACGT
>RFIV01000222.1 GCA_003695085.1 Gammaproteobacteria bacterium | reverse complement strand
TTGTAAAGCAGGGCAAAGGTGCTGCCGTTGAGGCGGGCAATGCTTTCCCCGTTTTGCCCGGTCAGCGGCTGGGTGTCTGGCAGGAGGATGCTTTCATTCCTGAGCCGCTCGGCAGCCATTGTTACCACCACGTCTGCATGGGCCTGTCCCAATGTTCTGTCGATGTCTCTCAGCCGGTTGAAACGAACCAGCAGGATGCCCACCGGCTCCCCTTCGTCAATTTTCCGTTGCAGTGCCTCCACCAGTACGCTTCGGTTGGGCAGCCCGGTGACCGGGTCGTGCGTAGCTGCATGCAGGTGGTTCTCAGCCGCCTGTGCGCGCTCCTGTTCGAGCCTGACATTGGCCTGCTCGGCGCGAATGCGGCGTGTGCGTTCGCGATACAGGCGGTCCACCAAGCCAAAGGTCAGCAGGGCGGATTGTGCCCCGATGCCATAGAGCAGCGCATGCAGGGTAAAGTGATTGGCGGGCAACCAGCCGAATTTCTGAAGCCCGTTGATCAGCACTGAGGTTGCCAGAAACAACCAGCCGATATTGTAGGACAAGGCCCCGGGTTGGCGGTGCATGAGTACCAGCGGACCCGCAATCGCCAGCAGAACGGACGCCAGCATGCCCAAAAGCACCGCCTGCTGCAGAGCCCAGGATGCGGGCAGCACCGGCACCAGTCCCAGGTGGGCCACGTTCAGCCACGTGAGTCCGGCCAGAAGCTTGTCGAAGGGCCGGACGTGTTTTCTGAGGCGCAGAAACCGCCGGCTGAACTCAATGGCGCCGATCGTGCACAGTGGCACCGCCCAAAACAGAATCAGGTTCTGAATGTCCGGATGAGTGGGCCAGAGATATCGGAACGTGTGACCGTGCTGGGCAGCCATGAGCAGCAGCGCAGATGCGAGGAACAGGATGTAGAATCCATAGAGGGACTCGCGCAAACGCGCCCACAACAGTACGGTCAGCGTCAGGCCGAGCAGCAGAAACCCATAAAACAGGGCCAGTCCTTGCTGATAGCGTGTTTGCGCTTCCCAGAATGCCTGTGGCTGCCAGACTTCGATGGGGAACTCCATGGAGCCCTGTGTCTGGAGGCGGAACAGCCAGGTATGAGCTGTCTGGGGGGGCAGGGTAATCGGAATGATGAAGAAAGGGTGATCGATGAGACGCGCGTCATAGGGCAGGCGTTCGCCCAGCATCACCTCGCTGATGATGCGCTCACCGTCAGTCTGCCAGACTCGGATATCGTCCATGTAGGGCAGCGGTATGGCCAGGTAGCGTTCTGAAGGCGTGTCATGAGGATTCCGCAAGGTCAGGCGAAACCAGTAGGGTGTCGTGGTGTAACCGAAACTGGTTTCAGTTGACGGTATGGATTGCCAGTTGGCGGCACCCGCCCCCGAAAGCAGATCGTCAATGGAATAGGGGCTGTCTGCTTCGGCAAGCCAGTCGATGACCGGTTGTTGCACCGGCTCACGTGCATCAATAACCGTCGTTGCAACCAGGCGAGCGGCCCGGGCGTCGGTCGATGCACCCGCAAGCAGGGTTGCCAGACTCAGGATTGTCAGCAGAAACAGGGTGTGGCCACGCACTCAAACAGCTCTCCATTGGCCAGAGATGTGCTGAGGATAGGCAAAATGGCTTAATTATGCCAGTAACGTGATGTAAAACGTCGTCAATTGTCCTGAACAATCAACGTTGTACCGTCTGCATCCACCACCTTGACCGTTTGTCCGGGCTCAAACGGGCCGGATCCGGGTTGCGCTCGGGCATTCCAGGTGGTGTCGCCGACGCGTACCCGCCCTTCCGCGGCGTTTACTGTCTCGGCCACAATGCAGTTGCGTCCGATGAGCGACCGGTTTCGCTGATTGAGCGTGGGGTCATCGGTACGTGTGCCGACCTTTTTCCAATACCGGCGGCCGATCAGCGTGTAGGCAAATGACAAGGCTGCAAACACGATGAGATTGGCTTCCCATCGTGGCTCGAAACTGGCGGCCAACAGGGCAATGGTCAGGGCCGCCAGCCCGGGCCAGATCAGGTACTCCGTGGAAGCCGAGGCCTCGATGACCAGCAGCACAATGCCGGCGATGGCCCACCACTCCCACCGGGTGAGCCCTTCCAGTATGTACTCGACGGTCATGCCTGCCCCTTGTCCCGCACGTTGCGGATCAGCTCTTCAATGCCGCCCAGCGCGCCCATGACCTTGGAAGATTCCAGCGGGAAGAAGATGACTTTCTCATTGGGTGCGCTGGCGATATTGCCCAGCGCCTCGACATATTTTTGCGCCACAAAGTAATTGATGGCGTTCAGGTCGCCCTTGGCGATGGCCTGTGAGACCATGTGCGTCGCCTTGGCTTCTGCCTCGGCCAGGCGTTCCCGCGCTTCGGCTTCCCGGAAGGCGGCTTCCTTCTTGCCTTCCGCCTCCAGAATGGCGGCCTGTTTTTCACCGTCGGCACGCAGAATTTCGGACTGACGCTGGCCTTCCGCCTCCAGTATCTGCGCCCGTTTCTCACGCTCCGCCGTCATCTGCTTGGACATGGCCTCGGTTATGGACTGGGGCGGGCGGATGTCCTTGATTTCCACCCGCGTGATCTTCACGCCCCAGGCGTCGGTCGCATGATCCACCACGCTCATCAGCTTGGTGTTGATGGTATCCCGCTCTGAGAGCATCTGGTCCAGTTCCAGCGAGCCCATGACAGTCCGGAGATTGGTCATGACCAGGTTCTGGATGGCGCGGTAGAGGTCGTTGACTTCGTATGCGGATTTGGCCGCATCCACTACCTGAAAGTAGCAGACACCGTCCACCATGATCGTGGCGTTGTCCTTGGAAATCACTTCCTGCGCCGGAATGTCCAGCACGGTTTCCATCATGTTGATCTTGGCCCCCACACGCTTGACGAAGGGCAGGATGAAGTGAAGGCCGGGCTTGAGCGTGTGTGTGTACTTGCCGAAGTGCTCCACGGTGAACTCGTAACCTTGTTGCACTACGACCACACCCTTGGCCACGACGACAATGGCAATGAGGACGATCAGGCCCAGAACGAGGGTAGAGAGTTCCATCACGGTAAAAGACTCCATGTATCAGGCAGGTAAGGCTACTGTAGCTCAGGCAGCCTGCCATGACAAACGCAGGGCATCGGGCAGGGTAGCTCCCCAGGCCAGAAGCGGCGCCGCAGCGTCAGCATGTTCGAGGGTATCGATTTTCAGCGAGGGTAAAAGCGCGTTTGCGCCGAGGTCTTCCAGTTTCGCCTGAATCTGTTCTGCAGCACCACAAAAGGTGTCGAAGTAGCTGCTGTCACCCAGCCCGGCCAGCGCAAACGGCCGGCGGTAGAGGTCGGGACACGTCTCCAGCCAGTGAAGGAAGGGGTGCAGGTTGTCCGGCACATCGCCGGCCCCGGTGGTGGACGTCACGATGATCAGTGCGCCCTCCAGCATGCTCAGCCGCGCGCTGTCCGGGGATTTCTCCAGCGAGACCGACAGGCCCTGTGAACGCAGTTGGGCATGAAGTTGCTCGGCCGCATCGCGTGCGGTCCCGTAAACACTGCCATAAAGGATGTGAGCGTGTTGCATAAAAACCTACTTATTCAATCAGGTATAAAAGTGTAACAAAGCGTTTGGCTTTTGCCAAAAGGCGTGCAGGTGGTCAAAAACTGGTCTATAGGTAAGGAGACGCTCACGCAGCGCTTTCAAAACAAGAAACCGGAGGGGACATGAAACGACTTATCATCTGTATGTTGACCAGTCTGGGCCTGTTTGCCTCGCCCATCTGGGCCAAGACCGTTCTGCTCATCGAGAGCTATCACGCCGACTATCCCTGGGATGCCAGCTACGTGAAAGGCATTGAGGAAACGTTCGGAGGCAAATACACCCTGGAACGCTTCCAGATGGATACGAAGCGCATCCCGAAAGACCAGTTCGGGAAAAAGGCCGAGGAAGCCTGGGCGAAGTTTCAGGCCGTCAAGCCGGATCTGGTGATGTTGGGGGATGACAATGCCCTGAAGTTCCTCGGGCAGCGTATCAATGATACCGGCACACCGGTGGTTTTTCTGGGTATCAACAGCAACCCGCGGGATGCCGGGGTCGACAAGATGAAGAACGTGGTGGGTGTGCTGGAGCGCCCGCTGTTCAAACGTTCCATCAGCGAGCTGGACAAGGTCATGAAAGGTCAGCTCAAGCGCATGCTGGTGCTGTTTGACAGTGGCACCACCTCTCAGGCTGCGGTCAAGGAAGCCTTCGGTGGGCGGTCGAGCATGAAAGTTGGCAAGACTCAGCTGGATCTGAAGCTGATCGGCAACATTGATGAGTGGAAGCAGGCGGTTCTGGATTCCCAGAAGAACGGCTATGATGCCCTCATCATCGGGCTGTATCACACCATTACGGATGCCGGCGGCACGCATGTGCCGGCCGGAGATGTCCTCAAGTGGACGTCCGAAAACACGCCGCTGCCGCCCTTTGCGTTCTGGGATTTTGCGGTGGGCGCTGACAAGGCGGCCGGGGGCTTGGTGCTTTTTGGTGAATCACAGGGGCAGGCCGCGGCACAGATAGCGGACCAGATTCTGCGTGGCACGCCCGTTGGCAGTATCAATCCACGCTTTCGGATCGGCGAGAAGGGACGCTTCTACTTCAGCAGGACACAGATGCAAAAGTGGGGGCTGAAGCTGCCGGCGCATCTGGAGACGCGTGCGGTCTGGGTCGACTGACGATCAGGATGTCTGCGCGTCAGCCTTGCGCACCACGGGCGGGATCACACGGTTCCGCCCTTTTATCTTGGCCTGGTACAGATTGATATCCGCCTGCTTGAGCAACGCTTCAAGATCCTTGGTTTGCCCGATGGAACAGACGCCTGCACTGGTCGTCACGGGAATCACGGTCTGCTTGTAGCGAATACGTGCCTGCTCCACATTCTCGCGCAGCCGTTCAGCCAGCGCCAATGCCTGGACCAGTGAGGTGTCCGGCAACAACACCAAAAACTCCTCCCCGCCCCATCTGGCTGCAGCATCCATCTTGCGGATCGTGTCATTGACGATCTCGGCAAAGCGGGTCAGGACGAAATCGCCCGCGTCATGGCCGAAGGTATCGTTGATTTGCTTGAAGTGATCAATGTCGAGCAGAATAACGGAGAAATGCCGGCCATGCCGCTTGTATCGGTAATATTCCTGGTCCAGCCGCTGTCGCATGTCCCTTCGGTTGGGAAGTTGTGTCAGTTCGTCGGTTCTTGATGCCTGCTCGTAGAGTCGGGCCATGTTCAGCAGTTCATCGGCTGTTTTTCGTCGCGAATAATCCAGCACGTAACAGAAGGTCGTCAGGAAGGACATGGAGGCGAGAAAGCGGATCTGGAAATCAAGCGAATATTCCGCTCTGACAAAGGGAAGCTGAGGAAAGTTGAAGACGATCAGGATGATCAAGGCCATCAGGCCCATCATGAGCAGCCCACGCTTCAGCCCCACCAGGTAGAATACGAAGGGGGGGAACACGTACCACCACAGGATGCCCGTATTGCTTTCCCCGCCGGTCGCTGCCAGATAGGCGAAGAGCATGCCGACAATGATCAGGAACGCATTGCGGAAAAGGTTGTCATTGCGGGTTTGATAATGAATGAACAGGTTCAGCAGCATGGCTGCTGCAAAGAAATACAGGGACAGACCATAAAGGCTGTGCCCGGCCCACCAGGCCTTGGTGCCGATACCCGCCAGCGTGAACATTCCGGCCCAGCATATGCCGCGCAGAATCGTGATCGCACGTGCCTCGCTTTCGAGCAGATTGCGCAAGGCTTCGGTATTTGACGCTGAAGGTTCCACGTGTCAGGCAGTTCTTTTTTTATTGTCCGTCGCACGAGTATACTCCGCCTCTGCCTTTTGGACGAGGGGGCAGCTTTGCCCCGGCACTGCCCTTCTGTAACAAATTGTATCGGAGAGGTCGGGTATTCAGCCGGGCAGGTGGGACGAAAGCGCCCGTGTCAGGCCATCGATACACTGCTCAAGAAGCGCGGCTTGCTCGGTATCTGCCAGGTGCAGGGCATGCCTGAGCGATGCACCCAGGGTGTCCACGCACCACCTTGCCAGTGCCCGTGCCTTGCGCCCGGATTCATCTTCCTGAATCCATGGGCCGAAAAGGCCTGCAAGCAGCGTCGCCTGAGCTTCGCAACTGGCGCGCTCCCGGGCCTGCAGAGCCGGATCGGCCTGGCAGGCGGACCACAGTGCACTCAGTTCCGGGTGCGTCCGGTAGTATTCCCAGTAGAGATCCACCAGCCTCGTGACGCGCTCCCGCAGCGCCTCTGGCGTCAGGGAACCGGAGGGTGCGGGCCGGCTCAAGGCCTGGGGCAGCAGGGCATTCAGCTCATTCATGTAGTGATCGGCCAGGGTGGCAGCGATCGCGTCCTTTGACGGGAAATACTGATAGAGCGAACTGACCGGGATCCCGAGCCTGCGGGCTATTTCACGCATGGAAACCTGTGCATACCCCTTTTCAACAGTCAAGTGTACAGCGGTAGCAAGAATACGCTCCACGCGTTCGCGGCTGCGATGCTGGGCGGGGCGTCTGCGTGGATTGAGAGGTTGCGGCATGGTGATCGACCTGTGATGAATATGGCGATTTTGGGGGTGGCCAAACGTGATCATTGCTCATATTATAACATGAACAATGATCATGTTTGGAGTAAACCATGCTGAAAAGGACCCGGGTCACCTTTGTCATGTTGCTGACCCTGGCGCTGCTCGCAGGACTGTGGTCCGCCCGGACCTCCCTGCTGAAGGCGTTCTTCGAGGATACACTGGACCCGCAGACCGGTGATCTGGTGCTCCCCGGGCTGTCAGCCCCGGTTCAGGTGCGCCGGGATGCCCTGGGCATTCCCCGAATCGAGGCGAGCAACCTTGAGGATTTATCCCGCGCGGCAGGCTGGGTCATGGCCTCTGACCGCTTTGAGCAGATGGTCAGCTTTGTGTTGCTTGCGCAAGGCCGCTTGTCGGAAATGGCCGGGCCAGTTGCCCTGAATCTGGATGTCTACATGCGCACGCTGGGGGTTCGGGAGATGGCCCGGCGGCAGTGTGAGGCGCTTTCCCCTGACCTGCGTCACCTGCTGAGTCTGTTTGCCGAAGGCGTCAACACATGGATGGATCAGCATCAGGGCCGAATGCCTTTCGGCATTGCGCTGGCGGACTACCAGCCGGAGCCGTGGAAGGGCGAGAACGCCTGCGATATTTTTGCACTGGTCAACCTGGGCCTGGGCGTCAACCTTCAGGAGGAGCTGGCCTTCCTCAATGTGGCTGCCCGGGTGGGCGCGGAAAAAGCGGCCTGGCTGTTTCCGGTCTATCCCGATGAACCGCTCGACTTTGATGAGGCCGCCAAGCTGGCGGGCGAGGATCTGACCCGGCTGGCCGCCGATACACGCGCCCTGCAGGATCTGGCGCGGCAACTGGAGCAGATGGGCGTCGCCCGCGGACTGGCTGCCTCCAACAACTGGGCGATCGCACCTGACCGCACGCAGGGCGGCGCGAGTATTCTGGCGAATGACACGCACCTGTTGCTGGAGCATCCGCCACTGTGGATGCTGATGCAGCTCAGCTCGCCCGACTACACGGCCGGTGGCATCGCGCTGGCAGGAATTCCCGGAATCGTGGCCGGCAGCAATGGTGACGTAGCGTGGGGCATGACCATGGTCATGGCCGACAGCCAGGATCTGTTTCTGGAAAAACTGCGTCAGCGAAACGGTCGCTGGGAAGCGCTCTACAAGGATGAGTGGGAGCCTGTGAGTGAGCGCGAAGAGGTCTTTTACGTCAAGGGGCGCGCGGAGCCTTTCAAACGACTGATCCGTACGACCCGGCATGGGCCATTGCTCAACGAGGCAGTGGCCGGGGAACGGGTCAACAAGCTGCTGCCGGTACCCACGGTCAGCCGCTACGGCCTCGCTGTTCAGCAAACCAGTGCCTGGCCCGACCGGAGCATGGATGCCCTGCTCAGGTTGGGACGCGCCCGGACTGCTGCAGAAGCACAGCAAATTGTACAAGGTATCGAGTTTATCCACCTGAACCTTGTCTTTGCTGACCGGGAGCATATTGGCTGGCAGGTCACGGG
>RFIV01000221.1 GCA_003695085.1 Gammaproteobacteria bacterium | reverse complement strand
GTCCTTGTACAGTTCCTCCTCCGTCAGCACCAGACGCAGATCCGAACCGTCCGGCTTGACAGAGAACAACATGAGGCCGTGAGGCTTGTCGGCGTATTTCAGGCGCCACGGGGAGCGACCAAAGAACATCAGTCGCGGGCCATCGAACTGCTTCGGATCGGTGTAATCCTCCATGGGCAGGTCGAAAGTTTCGGCCGTAACGGGCTCACCGTTCTCGACGGCCTGTTTCACCCGCTCCTGCCAGGTATCGGGTGTGCAGGCGGTGAGCAGGGCCATCAGCAAGGCCAGCATCAGCATGAGGGCAGGATGTTTGGTAGAGGTGTGCATTCCGTGCATGAAGATTCCGTTTAGTTCAGTCGTGTCTGTGTTGGTTCACCTGATCAAGCCTCGTGACTTCGGCCTCTTGAGACCATTATACCCATTCGGGCGCAGCGTGTGACAGCGACGGATTGGCGATCTGGCCATGACGCAGCAACCGGGAGACCCTGCAGGGCGCTACGATGCAGGGATGCATCGTGCGTGGCACCCCATGGACGGGGTGCCGCCCGGAAGGGGCTGCCGGGTGCGGTGGAGCAGGCTGGTACCTGCTTTTCATTGGTATGGGACAGGTGCATCAGCTGGCCCTGATCATCCGTGGCCAGGGGTTCAAACCGGCGCTGGAGGCGAGTGCACTGGTCCTTACGGGCAATATCCAGCCGGCCCATGAAAAAGGTGTTCTGCAACGGGCGGTATTTGGCGCCGGGTATATAAACGTTATCGACCGGGTCGTAATCCTTGCGCAAAACGACCCGGGTACGGACGTCCCACTGTTCCAGCGAGATTCGGAGTGTATGTGTCTGTTTCTGTTCTGAAACGGTCATGCCACGTTCCTTGTCGGTCAGGCTCACGAGTCCGTGTGAGCCGATAAAAGCTATTGGTTGATCAGTTTGAATGCGTAATAGTTCAGGGTGTTGGAGATGTTCTTACCATCCTCCTCTCGCGCAGGTACCCAGTCACTGAGCCTTGGCAGGCGATCGGCGAGTGGCCCCTTGCCGTATTTCCGGTTCAGACTGTTCCGGTTCCAGTAGGCGTCGCCATAATTGGTGAGCATTACATTGACAGCCGGGGCAACGGAATCCATAAACTCGGCAAGGCCCTGTCCCTTGCGTACATCTACAAACCAGCCGCTCATATCTGCCAGATAGATGTAAGCGTAATGGCCATTTTCAGCCACGATGGAGGAGCGGGCAGAGGTGACCAGACGCTTGGCCTTGGGGTTTTCAAACATGTCGGTAAACGGCCAAGTCTGGAGCAGTTTGCCTTCGAAGGAATAGATTTCAATCTTTCTTGGGTTGATGTTGACGATCTTGTTGTCCTCATCCATGAACCCGAAGCCCTTGGAGTTCAGCTTCAGGTCATCGCGCACGATCAGCTTGCGGGCGGGGATGTCGTAGCATTTGAAATGCCCTCCAAAGAAGCAAAGCATTTTGCTGTCGTGAGTAAATTTCAGATTGGTGACAAATCCATCTACGAAAATAAACTCACGCGTTTGCAGATCAACAAGCCACAAACCGTCATAGTAGCCCAGCACCTTCTCAGGGGGCGCATCTCTTCGCCACCTCATGACAAAGGCTACATAACGATTGTCCGGTGAACGGGCCATACGAAAGTTATTATCCACACAGCAAGAACTCCTGCTGCTATCCTTGTACAACTCCTCCTCCGTCAGCACCAGGCGCAGATCCGAACCGTCTGGTTTGACGGAGAACAACATGAGGCCATGGGGCTTGTCAGCGTATTTCAGGCGCCACGGGGACCGGCCGAAGAACATCAGTCGCGGGCCATCAAACTGCTGCGGGTCGGTGTAGTCTTCCAGAGGCAGGTCGAAGGTTTCAGCCGTGACGGGCTCACCGTTCTCGACAGCCTGTTTCACCCGCTCCTGCCAGGTATCCGGTGTGCAGGCGGTGAGCAGAGCCATCAGCAAGGCCAGCATGAGTGTCAGGGCGGGACGTGTGTGAGGGTCGTGCATTCCGTGCATGAAGATTCCGTTCAGTCGCGTATATTCAGTAGGTCAGGCTGTGCGATCCCAGCCTCTTGCATCCATTATACCCATTCGGCCTTATTCATTAAGCTTCACGAGTTCCCAGCCCTGGATCTTGAAATGCTCGGATGTCGTGACTTGCTGGCCATTTTGTATCTGTGTATTTCGGGCTTCGACGCGTTCACCATTGAGAGTGATTTCTCGCCTGTTGCTTGCGGGCTGATCGCCGGCTAACCGAACCCAGCCAGATTTACTTTTTCTGAACAATGCCAGAACCTGAAGATTTCCACCTGTGAAGTAGGTCACCGCCAGATAGCTTTGAGCGCCGGCCCGGTGAATCCATACCGATGGTGTGTGCCCGTTAATAACAAACAGTACCTGAGGTTCCTTGTTGTTGCGCTCAATGCCAGCCACCAGCGTCTGACTGGTGGGCAGACAATACCCATCAGCTTGATAGAGGAGCTTGATGGAGGCCAGTTGCGTGAATCCAGTATCAGCTTCTGCATGTTCCAGAAGCGTTCTCTTGATCTGGTAGGTGTTGCATGTATCGGCATCTGATGCCACTGCAGCAGTTGCCAATGATAAAAGGGTGGCGGCTATGGCGAGTCTGAGCCATGACGCAGTAGACGCCATAGTCGTTTGGTTAACGTTAGCTCTGATGTCGGTCATTCAGAAACCGCTCGGATAAACAGGTAGTGGTTTGAAACCATGATTCGTTTTCTTGATTCTTACAGGAAAGTAGGCTCTGTAGGTCGCGTTGAGTAGCTCATCGCTCACAAACACCAAGTAGCCGTCATCCATTTCTCGTTCAAGTGAAATAGTGATGTAGGCTGGTGGGGCGTCGTAAGTTATTTGGCCAGCCTTAAAGTCTGCCTTAAATCCGGCTTCTTCGAGAGTAGGTGCATGTTCAAAAGTATTCGAAATAGAAAGAGGGATATCTCTGACTGTAAGTGAGTTGTATATTTTTTGTGTTATCTCCGCGTTATTTTTTGGTTGCTGGATTCACGGTGCTACTGCAACACAGGTTCATTTTAACCAGAATGGCTGCAGACCCCAAAGCACATTCGCAGGGGTGTCAAATCCGAGCACTTTTCTGGGGCGGTTGTTGAGCTTGAAGGCCACACTGTCGAGCTCCTCCTGTGTGATATTGTTGAAGTCGGTGTGTTTGGGGAAGTACTGTCGTACCAGGCCGTTGGCGTTTTCGTTGGTGCCACGCTGCCAGGCAGAATATGGGTCGGCAAAATAGAATTTGCACTGCAACAGATCAGCGATTTTCTGGTGTTTGGCGAACTCTGAGCCGTTGTCGGAGGTGATGGTCCTGACCTTGGTGCGCAGGCCGAAGGCACGTTCCTCCAGGGCATCGATCACACTCTGACTCTGTTTTGACCGCAGTTTGAGCAGGATGCAGTAGCGGCTGACACGTTCAGTCAGTGTCAGGATGGCACTTGCATGGCGGGGACCGATGACTGTATCGATTTCCCAGTGCCCGGTCTGCGACCTGAGGTTAGCTTCCTCCGGGCGCTCGTGGATCGAAATACGATTTAAAACAGGCGCTTGTCGTCGTTTACGGTGGCGTCCCTCATTGCCGATATAGCTTCGTCGTTTACCGGCAATGCGAAGCTTTTTGTACAGTTCGTCGCCATACCAATAGCAGCGCTTCAAAAAGCGATAGATGCTCTGAAAGGAGATGGAGATCCCGAAAAACCGCTTCATGACACCGGCAATCTGCTCAGGGCTGAAGTCGATTCCCAGAAAGACCCGGATGGCTGCTTCCAGCGTACCCTTGATCCTGGAGTTGTTATGAGCGGTGACTCGAAAGCCCACTGCCTGGGCATGTGCCTTCTGCGGATCGTAGTCGTTCCGGCCATCCAGACGACGCAGTTCCCGGCAGATGGTGGAGCGATGGACACCGATTTTTCGGGCAATTTCGGCCTGACATGAACCGCTCGTGTAGAGCGCATGGATCTGATATCGTTGGGCTTGGGTCAGCTGCGCATAGGTTGTCATATGCTGTCACTCTTGCAGGGGTGGACAGCTTCAGCTTAGCGCAGCTGGCCCACCCG
>RFIV01000220.1 GCA_003695085.1 Gammaproteobacteria bacterium | reverse complement strand
CCTTTCGGAAAGGCCAGAATATCCTCGTGTATGGCAGCCAGACGGGTGGCGGCTTCAATATCCGCCCGGGATGCATCCGGCCGCGCCAGCAGCAGGTTCTCCCGCACGCTTGCGGAGAACAGGAACGGCTCCTGCGGCACCCAGGCAATCGCCGCACGCAGCGCTTCCAGCCGGTATGCCTCCAGGGGATGACCACCGACACGAATCTCTGCCCCCGCCGCCTCTTCCAACCGCATCAGCAGTCTGAGCAATGTTGTCTTGCCCGAGCCGGTTGGCCCTGTCAGCCCCAGCACACCGCCTTCGGGCACACTCAGCCGGATATCACGCAGCACCGGTACCTCGCCATAATCAAACGCCGGGATGCTGGCCTGAATATCGGCCCTCTCCACCTCCGCCCTGGTACCGCTATCGGTAATGGCCGGTTCAATGGCCAGCACCTGCTGAATGCGCGTCCAGGCCGCCCGCCCCCGCTGGGCAATGCTCAGCATCCAGCCGAAGGCAAAGGCGGGCCAGATCAGAAAGCCCAGATACATGGTGAAGCTGGTCAGCTGACCGATGGTGAAAGTGCCCTGAGAAATCTTCCAGCCGCCATAGCCCACGGAAAGCAGGAAGGAGAGACCGACCACCACCACGATCAAGGGCGTGTAAAGCACTTCATAACGCGCTGCCTTTAAACTGGCATGGGTACTGGCGCGTGCGATCCGCGCAAAGCGGCGGGCCACCAGCGCCTCGCGGCCCAGCCCGCGCACGGTGCGCAATCCACCCAGTGTTTCCTGCGTCAGCTCATTCAGGTCACTGTAACGCGCCTGCCCCTCGGCAAAGGCCTGGTGCAGCCGCTCGCCGATCCAGTACATGATCAGCCCGGCCACCGGCCAGGGGATCAGGGCCACCAGCGTCAGATCCCAGCTCAGGGTGGTCATCATCACGGCCAGCACGATCACGCCGGTCAGCAGGCCGTCAAAGGTAGCCAGTACGCCTTCCCCGGCAGTCATCTGCATGGCGTCCACATCGCTGGTGGCCCGTGTCATGAGATCCCCGATGCGTTGATGCCGGAAGTTGGGCGCGGACAAACGTGTCCAGTGGGCGTACAGCTGATTGCGCAGGTCCCGGGCCAGCCGGTGGGACGCGCCAAACAGAAAGATGCGCCAGAGGACCCTGAGCACATACACGGTGACGGCAATGCCGACCAGCGTCCCCAGTGTCCGGAGCAGGTCCGCACGGGTGAGCGAGCCGCTGACAATGGCATCCACCAGCCGCCCTGTCAGGTACGGCGGCACCATGAGCAGGCCCGCCACCACGAGCAGGCACAGCGACGCAATCAGATAGGCGCGAGCCTCTGAACGGAAGAACCCGCGCAGCTGCCAGAACACGCCCATGGCCGGGTTACCGGAGGATCAGGACCGGCACACGCGAGGTCATCAGCATGCGCGTGGTATGACTGCCCACCAGCCACTGCCGGATGCGTGAATGACCATAGGCGCCCATGGCCATGATGGCGGGTTGATGGGCCGCCTGCCATGTCAGCAGCGCATCTTCCACCTCACCTTCGATCAGTTCCCCGGCGAAGAAGCCCCCGGCCTCCTGCAGGCGGTCCACGGCACGCATCAGCTTGCGCTCATTGGCATCAGTATCGTCACCCACCATGACCACCGTCCCCTGCTGACCGCTGACCCACCCGTGCTCTGCCAGGCGCGCCAGCAACCGGTCACCGTTGGCACTGCCATCATAGGCCACCATCCAGCTTCCCGGCGCATGAAACGTCCGGTTGACGACCAGTATGGGCGTCACGATCCCCCGCACGACTGTTTCCACATGTGACCCCAGCACCGGGCCGCCCTGGGGATGATCCTCACCGTGGTGGCCAATGACCACCAGACCGGCCTCGGTCTCACGCGCCTTGAGGGCTTCCAGCAGTGCCTCATGCCGCTGGCAGGCAGACAGATCCTTCACCCCCAGCGCTACCATCTTTTCGCGCGCCCCCGCCAGCATGATCTTGCCATGCTCCATGGCCAGCCGACTGCGTTGTGCTTCCACTTCAGTCAACTCTTCAAGCAGGTGATCACGGGCATCCACACCGATGGCACCGGTCAGATCCGCCGTCGCCGGCACCTGAGACCGCTCCAGTACGTGCAACAGCTCAACAGGCTGCCCCAGCCGCTCATGCGCCCAGGCACTGGCCTCGCACACGGATTCCGCCAGTTCGGACCCATCAATACAGGCTACGATTGTCATGCTCTCTCCTCAGTGCGCGTCCAGCAGATCGTCGACCTGCCCCGGCTTGTCATGAACGCCGAAGCGATCCACCATGGTCGTGCTGGCCTCATTCAGCCCAAGCGTGGTCACATCCGTACCTTCCCGACGGAACTTGATGACCACCTTGTCCAGCGCGGCCACGGCCGTGATATCCCAGAAGTGGGCGCTTGAAAGGTCGATTGTGACACGCTCCACGGCCTCTTTGAAGTCGAAGGCCGCAATGAAGTCTTCCGCCGAGGCAAAAAACACCTGACCCACCACGTGATAGGTCCGGTGGCTGGCCGGCTCATCCAGCTCGCTTTCCACCTTCATGTAGCGACCAATGCGGTTGGCGAAGAAGACTGCCGAGAGCAGCACACCCACGCCCACACCCAGCGCCAGGTTGTGCGTGGCCACCACCACAACCACGGTGGATACCATGACGATGGAACTGGAGACCGGCAACTTGCGGATGTCACGGACGGACGTCCAGGAGAAGGTACCTATGGAGACCATGATCATGACCGCCACCAGCGCCGCCATGGGAATGCGGCTGATCCAGTCATCGAGAAACACGACCATGATGATGAGCAGGGTGCCGGCGACAAAAGTGGACAGACGCCCGCGTCCGCCCGACTTCACATTGATGACCGACTGGCCGATCATGGCACAGCCCGCCATCCCCCCCATCAGACCGGCCACAATATTGGACAGCCCCTGGCCCTGGCATTCCCGGTTGCGATCCGAGTTCGTATCCGTCAGATCATCCACAATGGTCGCAGTCATCAGCGATTCCAGCAGCCCCACCGCCGCCAAGGCCACCGAGTAGGGCAGAATGATCCAGAGCGTTTCCAGGTTCAGCGGCACCTCCGGCCACAGGAACACCGGCAGGGCATCCGGCAGCTCGCCCATGTCACCCACCGTACGAATATCCAGTCCCAGCGCCAGGCTGGCGGCTGTCAGAACGAGGATGCAAATCAGCGGCGAGGGAATGACCTGGCCAACCTTCGGCAGCAGGGGAAACAGGTAGATGATCCCCAGTCCGGCCGCCGTCATCGCGTAGACATGCCAGGTGACGTCGGTCAGCTCGGGCAGCTGTGCCATGAAAATGAGAATGGCCAGCGCGTTGACGAAGCCCGTCACCACCGAGCGCGACACAAAGCGCATCAGGCTGCCCAGCCGGAAAACTCCGGCGACGATCTGGATCAGCCCCGTCAGCACCGTGGCGGCCAACAGGTATTGCAGGCCGTGCTCCTTCACCAGCGTGACCATGAGCAGCGCCATGGCGCCTGTTGCAGCGGAGATCATGGCCGGTCGGCCGCCGGCAAAGGCGGACACCACGGCGATGCAAAAGGACGCATACAGGCCCACCTTCGGGTCAACACCCGCAATGATGGAGAAAGCGATGGCTTCAGGAATCAGCGCCAGGGCCACCACCAGGCCGGCGAGGATATCGGCACGGATATTTCCGAACCACTGTTGGGTATAACTCGGCATGTCTCGTTCTCTGATCGTTTTCTGAAAAATCTGGCGCGCAGAAGTCCCAACCCTTTGAGCAAAAAGGGCCTGCTGACTGTCCGGCGGAGGAGTTCTTCTTGTGGCTGGGTGTCAGACGCGGGATCACCGCGAAAAAATTGGCAAATATCATACCGGAAAACGCCCTTTCTTGACACCCCGCCCTGTGCCTCCCTAGAATGCCCTGATTACGGAATGACCATTTGTCACGGAGACACGCATGAGCAGGTACGCTCAGGTCAGCTGCCGGATCGCGCACGTTCGCGATGCCTGGCAGGTCGAGCATTGGCAGGGCCGGGAAGGCCTCGACACCCCCTTTTCCTTTCAGATCACGCTGGTGTGCCGCGGGGGCGAAGACGATCCCGACTGGATTGACCGTGAAGCCTGTCTGACCTTCAGCGGCCCGCTGGGTACACGTCATGTGCATGGACTGATCGTCCGTCAGGTCACTCAGGCCGAGGATCGCGGCCTGTGCACCACGACCCTTGAAATCGCCCCCTGTACCGATATTCTGGCCCATCGCACCGGCCGGCGCGTGTTCGAGAAAGCCAGCGTCCAGGACATCCTGCGCACCCTCTGGCGGGAGGCCGGCCTGCCCCCGGGCGATCTGCACTTTGACCTGAGGGGGACGCTGTTCCGCCCAGCCATGACCGTCCAGTTCGATGAAAGCGAATGGGACTTCATCACCCGCCTGCTCGCCGAACAGGGGCTGCACTATCACTTTGAGCATGAAGCCCATCGCCATGTGCTGGTCATCAGT
>RFIV01000219.1 GCA_003695085.1 Gammaproteobacteria bacterium | reverse complement strand
TTCATTTGTCCGAGTGGCTTCAGGAGTGGTGGTTCCTGATTCTGGTTGGCCTTTTCGCTGTGGGTGCGGGATTCAGTGAAGCACGAAAACGATCCAAGGCCTTTGCTGACAAGATTGATGCAACGATCCTGAAACTGCCCATTATCGGAGAGATTATTCACAAATCTGTCGTCGCTCGCTTCGCCCGCGTGCTGTCTACAACATTCGCCGCAGGCGT
The DNA here is from genome assembly GCA_003695085.1 of Gammaproteobacteria bacterium. Lineage (GTDB taxonomy): Bacteria > Pseudomonadota > Gammaproteobacteria > Pseudomonadales > Oleiphilaceae > Thermohahella. The sequence goes on along the minus strand of RFIV01000219.1, from coordinate 20,122 downwards.
CCCCCTGGTTGATGCGCTGGACTCCGTAGCTGGCGCATCAGGCAACGCAGTGTTCAGAGATGCCATCTACAAGATTCGTGACGACGTCTCGACCGGTCAGCAACTTCAGTTTTCCATGAAGGCCACGGGGGTATTTCCTACCATGGCGGTTCAGCTGACTGCCATTGGTGAGGAGTCCGGCTCTCTGGATGAAATGCTGGCAAAAGTGGCAGACCACTTTGAGGGCGAAGTCGATGATGCCGTCGATAATCTTACCAGCCTGATGGAGCCCATGATCATGGCAGTTCTTGGCATTTTGGTAGGCGGCCTCATTGTCGCCATGTACCTGCCCATTTTCCAGCTGGGACAAGTCGTTTAAAGGAAAGGACAGAGATGCCCGAAACACTACTCGGGGCCTTGGGCCCCTTTCTTGTGCCCGTCGCACTTTTATTGGGATTGCTCATAGGCAGCTTTCTCAACGTGGTGATATACCGTTTGCCAAGAATGCTCGACAAGCAGTGGAGAACGGAGTGCCGCCTGGTGCTGGCCGATGAGTTGAACGCCGCGGACAGCCCTGCCTCAAAACACACCGCAGAAGCACAAGAAGGTAGCGAAGCCCCCTTCAACCTGGTGACCCCCCCTTCTACCTGCCCGGCTTGTGGCCATCAGATCAGGCCATGGGAGAACATTCCCGTGTTAAGCTACCTGTTGCTCAAGGGGAAATGCTCATCCTGCAAATCACCCATTTCCATTCGCTACCCCATTGTCGAGACAGTCACCGCACTCTTGTCAGCGGTTGTTGCATGGCAGATTGGGCCGCAACCGGCGCTCTTTCCCGCCCTGATACTGACCTGGTGCCTGATCAGCCTGACACTCATTGATGCGGATACCCAGCTACTGCCCGACACGATCACACTCCCGGTGCTATGGCTGGGGCTGCTCATCAATACGCAAGGCCTGTTTACGGACCTGGAAAGCGCTGTGTGGGGCGCTACGGCCGGTTATCTGAGCCTGTGGAGCATCTATTGGCTATTCAAACTGCTGACCGGCAAGGAAGGCATGGGCTACGGCGATTTCAAACTGCTGGCCGCACTCGGCGCCTGGATGGGATGGCAGATGTTGCCACTGATAATCCTGCTCTCCTCGCTTGTAGGTGCCGTCGTCGGCATCGTCATGATTATGGCCATGGGGCGTGACCGTCAGATCCCCATTCCCTTTGGCCCCTATCTGGCTGCCGCAGGCTGGATTGCTCTGCTTTGGGGGCATGAGATCGTGGCGGCCTGGTTGGGACGCGGCCCGGTGGCCGGCGGGTTCTGAGATGCCATTTACCGTTGGCCTCACCGGCGGTATAGCGTCCGGAAAATCGACCGTCGGGCGCCTTTTCAGGTCGCTGGGAGTCCCGCTGATCGACGCTGACCAAGTAGCTCGTCAGGTGGTCGAACCGGGTCAACCCGCGCTCACACGTATTCTCGAGCACTTCGGGCCAGAAGCAATCCAGGCAGATGGCTCTTTGAACCGGGCATGGTTGCGGGAGCGGATTTTTTCCAATGCTGAAGCCAAAACCTGGCTGGAGGGCCTTCTGCACCCGCTGATTCACGGCACGATTCGGGCGTGGCTGGAAAAGCAACAAGCGCCCTATGTCATCCTCGAGTCGCCTTTACTTCTCGAAGGCAGTCAGCGGCAACTGGTCGATCGTGTTCTGGTTGTGGACGTGCCCGAAAACGTGCAGTATGAGCGCGCACTCAAACGTGATGGCTGTTCGCCGGAGACTGTCAAAGCCATCATTCATGCACAGTCGTCACGCGACTTTCGACGTGCACAGGCCGATGATATCATCGAAAATACCGGAAACCTTGAACAGCTGGAAGATGCCGTCAAAAAGCTCCATGAAACCTATATCAAACTCAGCCACACCCACAGTTAGGTGCCCGACCTGCCGCAAGCCTGTGCAGTGGAAGGAATCGTCAGTATGGCGCCCCTTCTGCAGCGAGCGCTGCAAACTGATCGATCTGGGCGAGTGGGCCAGCGAGAACTACCGCATCCCTGAAGTCCCCACCAGCAGCCCAGATGATTAGAACACTGAGCCATATTGCGACCATTGCCGGGTTCCAGTGGCTGGGAGCCGCATTGGCCCAACACTTTTCAATCCCTTTGCCCGGCGTCATTCTGGGCATGCTGCTTTTCCTGATTTTCCTCATGCTGGCCGGGGAAAAGCGCAGTGCCCCCGTGCGCAATACAGGCAAGCAGTTAATAAAGCTTCTGCCGCTTTGGTTCATCCCCGCCGGAGCGGGCATTGTCGCCTACAGCCACGTACTTGCCGAGTACGGCTGGCAGCTGGTGTTCGTGCTTCTGGTTGCCACCTTTATCCCCTTTGTCACAGCCTTGTGGATAGCAGGTGGACGGAGAGACCCCGAAACATGACGCCTCTCGAAGCGATATTGGCTACACTCCTGTGCTTTCTAGCTGCACACGGTCTGTATCGTGTATCCGGCCACCAACCCTGGTTGCAGCCTGTGATCACGGGCATCCTGTTCATGGTCATCGTCCTGCTCGCTACCGATACCAACTACTGGAGCTATTTTGACTCAGCTCAGGCCATTCATACCCTTCTTGGTACAGCCACTGTTGCGCTGGCGATTCCGCTTTACGAATGCAGGCATCTGATTCGACAGCACATTGGGCCAATTTTTCGTACGCTTCTGGCAACCGGTATCCTGGCGATCGTGACGGCCATCGTCCTGGCCCAATGGCTCGGACTGCCTGACAACCTGGCCATCACGCTGGCCCCCAAGTCAGTCACCACCCCCTTTGCCATCGCCCTGACTGAATCCTTTGGCGGGATCCCCCCGCTGTCGGCTGCACTGGTTATCGTGACGGGCATGATTGTTGCGCTCGCCGGCCCCGGCATCGCGCGACTTGCCGGCATCTCCAACCCCCTTCCCCTGGGGCTGGCCATGGGCATGACGGGGCACGGTATCGCGACCGCACGCGCCTTTGAGCTTTCATCGGAAGCCGGTGCATTTTCGGCATTGGCCATGGGACTGATGGGCATCTATACAAGTCTTCTGCTGCCATGGATACTTCCTCTGTTTGGGCTACACTGAGATCAGGAAGCTGTCATGATGAGGAGGCACCTTGCCCTGTTTAGCCCGCCTGACCACCCTGTGCCTGACATCCTGGATAGCGCTCCAGCCATGCTGGGCAGCCCCCGCAGAAGAGTCGAACGAAACCGGCCCGGACTCACCGAAAGGCTGGCTTGACACCTCGCTCGACTGGCTGATCAACCAGCGAAATAACTGGTCACAGCGGTTGGTGGCAACGGGGCGCTCAGTTGATGGCTTTCTGGCCAATACCGACAGCACCGACAGCCCCAACCACAGCTATGTCAAACTCAGTTACTCGGCGGTCTGGAAAAAGTCAGGCATCATCGAGAACAGCCCCAAGGCTCGATTCAAGCTGGATCTGCCCCTGACGAACAAGCGCTTCAGACTCGTTGTGGAAAACGAGCCGGCTGACGAAAAACCCGCAGAACAACGCCTTCGAGAAGCCACGCTCACCGACAAGGAACGCACGAGCAGCCCCACTGAAGGCAGGCTGTCCGCCAGTCAGTTTCTCCACCACTGGAAGTGGCGAGGCGAAATTGGTTTGCGAATCGATGTGCCCGCCGATCCATTTGTCCGGCTGAAGGCGAAACGGCATTGGCAATGGCCGGCCTACTCCGATGCAGGTGGCACGACATTTGAGTCAAGCCTCTTCTACACCCATATCCAGCATCTTGGTCAGAAAAACAGCCTCACCATTGACTACCCGTTCGGTCCCTCTTGGTTGGGGCGTGCCTATAGTGAGGCGCTGTGGGATGACGACGACCATCGCTGGACGTTTGTACAATCCGTCGCGGCTTTCTATACGCTGGATGCCAAACGGCTGATCGAAAACCGGGTGGCGTGGCTGGGGGAAAGCCGCCCAAGCGTGCGTACCACCGATTACCTGTATCAGTTCCGGTATCGTCAAAAGCTTTACAAGGACTGGTTCTTCCTTCAGATTGTGCCCGAAGCGCTCTGGTCCCGCGACGAGGATTGGGATTTCTCGCCTTCGCTATCCGTTGGATTCGAGATCGTTTTTTCGGAGTAACTCTTGCCGCAGCATCATTTGTCCCTGCAGCCTGTTGGCTGGCTGCATACCCCCTACAGCGAAAAGTTTGGCACACCACGTCAACCGGGGCTGGTGCCCTGTACCGGTTACCTTGTTTTCGCCGACGACATTGACCCGACTCTCGCCACTCGGGAACTGAACCGTTTCTCCCACATCTGGCTCATCTTCTGGTTCCATCAAGCACCATCACGCCGGGATCAGGCCTTGGTGCGCCCACCGCGCCTGGGAGGCAATCAGAAGGTCGGTGTTTTTGCGTCCCGCAGTCCATTTCGTCCGAATCCGCTGGGCCTGACGCTGGTGAAACACCGTGGGCTAGCACCCACAGACCGAAGCCAGCGGCCGGCACTTGTTGTCGAGTCACCCGATCTCGTTGATGGCACCCCCATTCTCGATATCAAGCCCTACCTGAGCTACGCAGAAGCCATTCCCGATGCCCTCACCGGTTTTGCACCCTCCGCGCCCAAGGCCCGACTGGATGTACAATTCACGCCCCAAAGCGAGCACGCGATAAAATCACTCGCCCGCACTCATCCAGACGCTCACCCGGTCATACGGGAAGTCATCGCCCAAGATCCAAGACCGGCCTACAGGCAGCAAGATGAAGGCGAATATGGCGTACGTCTGTTCGGGTGGAATGTGCGTTTTTCTGTCAGGGGACACACCGCAACCGTCACCACCATCACCCCCTGATTGACTCGGACACATCAATGACAGGCAAGGTCTCGAGGACGATCATCGGGCGCAAAGGTCTTGGCAAACTTTCGAATCCACTCCTGTGCAGCCTCCTCAGGCGTCAGAGCGCGCCCTTCCTGCCGGGCAACTTCACGCCGGTAGTGCTCAATATGGCAGACCTGCTCCACCATTCGGGCTGCATACGCATCTTCTTCCGACAAAAACTCGAGGCCCAGTTCATATTGCCCTGAGGGGCGCGGCCTGCACCATACAACCCGCACCGTGCACTCGAACGGAGGCACAACATGACGAATGCTCAGGTTAAGCAACGCACCGGAAGCGTAGGGCTCGTCCGACACGCAGCACACCCCGCCGCAGCTTACATTCTGCAAGGACTGTTCGTTCCCTTGTGCATCTGCACAGGCCAACCGTACCGGAATGTCCGTAGGATGACGAATGAAACTGCGCATCAGGCACCTCCCTAGTATCAGAGGCCTGTTTATCAGTGTATACCCTCTGTCAGGTTTGACCAGCTGAACAACGCTTTTGTTTCATTCTTTGACAAAGCACAGCTATACTCACAGACCGATATACCGGAGGCCTCATGGATTGCAGACCCGGCTGCGCAGCCTGTTGCATTGCACCCAGCATTTCCACTCCCATACCCGGCATGCCTGATGGCAAACCTGCGGGGACCCGATGCGTCCAACTGGATGATCGCGGGATGTGCCGACTGTTTGGCAAGCCCGAACGGCCGGCTGTCTGCAGCAAGTTTTTGGCAGATCCCGCCATCTGCGGCCAAACAAATGAAGAGGCTCTGGTCACACTGAAGTGGCTGGAGACGGAGACCCGCTCAGAAGACCTGCGTTGCGAACCACTTCGCACAGTTCCTCATAGCGCACCGGCTTGGGAAGAAAGTCATTCATCCCGCTTGCCAGACAGCGTGCCCTCTCCTCCTCCGACACATTCGCAGTAACTGCAAAGATGGCCACATCCTGATTGGGGCCGCTCGCCGCCCGTATCTTGCCTGCCACAGCCGGGCCGTCGATATCCGGCAACCGGCAGTCCAGCAGCACCATGTCATATTTTTCGCTGGCCGCCTTGCTCAAGGCTTCCTGCCCGGTCCGAGCCTCGGTCACGTGACATCCGCACTTTTCGAGCAGCTTTCTGGCCAGCATCAGATTGACGGGATTATCCTCCACGAGGAGCACCTTGAGTCCGGCCACAGCCTCCTGACGACGACCATGTGGATCCGACCATGGCGGAAAGCGCGTAACGAACGCCTCCTTTCCTTGCATCATGCGTGTGATCACCCCGGCCAGACTTGCCTCGCGATGGGCTTTGCACAAGTATCCATCCGCCCCCAGTCGCTGGTATAACTCAACATCTCCCCGGTGGGCATGAGACGACAATACCAGGATCGGTACATGGCCGCCCAGGAACTGGCGTACCTGCCGGATAAGTGCCCCCCCGTTGGCGGAGGCTGCCAGACTGTCCAGCATAATCAGGTGGCACTCCGCCCCCCCACCGGCAATGCCCTTGAGTTCACGCTCGAAGGCATCCACTGACTGAGCGGCTATTACTTCGATCTGCCAGTTCTGAAGCTGTTGCGTCGTCATCTTGAGACTCAGCGCGTGCGGATCGAAGAGCAAGACCCGAAAACCTTCAGGCACACGTGGAGCTGGCTCCACCAGGGTTATGGGGGCTCGCCTGAGCGTAACCTCCAACCAGAATGTTGCACCTTCGCCAGGCCGGCTGGCCACCCCAACCCTGCCGCCCATCAACTCCGCCAGCTTTCGACAGATCGACAGGCTCAGCCCGACCCCGGCATCCATACTGGCCTTGTAAGGGCGATAGAACTCCCTGAACACCACATCCAGTTCATCCCGGGACAGGCCGGGACCAGTATCCTCGACCGAGAATCGCAATCGCCAACCATCACTTTCTTTCTCAATGAATTCGGCCTGAATGAAGACGTGCCCGGCATCGGTGTAACGCACCGCATTTCGGGCAAAAACATCCAGAATATGACGAATTTTCCCGGCATCACCCAGCAGGCAGGGTGGCAAGCCGTCATCCACCTGATAATCAAGAAGCAGGTCTTTTTCATCCGCCTCGGCCATACGATTGACGATGATTTCCTGAATCAATGCGCGCACTTCAAACGCCTGCTCGCTGGTCTGTACCATCCCAGCCTCGAGCCGCGACAGATCAAGGATGTCATTGACTCGCTCGAGCAACATGGCTGCACTGTCGTGAATAATCTGTACCGACTGGCGCACTTCATCCGGCAGGGCCTGTTCCAGCAACAAGGCGCTGTAGCCCATGACGCTGTTCATGGGGGTCCGTATATCGTGCGTCATGTTGGCCAGATAGAGACTCCGGGTGCGATGTGCCTCACGGGTTCTCGCCTGCTCTTCACGCATCTGCGTCTCGACCTCCCTGAGGCGTCCTGCCTGCTCGCGCACCCTTTCACGCATGGTATTGAGCGCATCCACAACCCGTGACAACTCATCCCCTCTCCGCGATTCCCGGCGATCCAGAACAAGGGGGGCCTCCAGACTCTCCAGATCCCGCTCCCGGGCATAGGTCGCCATGGCTTCCAGGTGTCGGCTGACCAGATTGCGGAAGACCATGAGGAAGAAAAACGCCACCAGCAGGGCCTTGAGACTCTGACTGACCAGAATCGTCAATCCCCGGTCCCAGACTCTGCGATAGAGATCTCGCGGATCCAGAAAAACACTCAGATCCCCCAGCCATTTCTCGGGAGGCAGGTTGAACACCACCGGAAAGGACAACGTTTGTGTCTGAACACCCTTGATGACGGGCGACTCACCCGACGTGTACACACGGTCGTCCGCAGAAATCAGGGAGACGTAATAGACCCCCTTGGCCGACCGGATACCCTCCAGCAATGAACGGATATTGCGCTCGTCAACGGCCCAGATGCTGTTGGCCAGGCTGGGCAAGGCGGATTCCACGACCTCATTGATACGCAGTTCGAACTGGCGGACGTCTTCCTTATATTCCAGCCAAAGCTGCACGGCCGTGAATACAAGCGCCAGAACGCTTCCAAAAAGCAGTACCCATAGCCACACACGCGTGGCCAGAGGGTTATCCGTAAAGCGTCTGAGCACCCTTTTTAGCAACTTGGCATCCTGTAGATTCGGGTTGGGGCCGGGTTCATGATAGCAAAGCCGCGAAGTCAGCGTCCAAAATTGGGCTGGCAAACCCCCAACGGGATTGGTAATCTTCGCCCCAAATAGTCACACGAGACAGATACCTTGTCCAATCAGCTTGCGCTCACACTGATCCTCGCGTGCGGGATCGCCGCTCAGTTTATTGCCTGGCGCCTGAAACTACCCTCCATTCTCCTCCTGCTCATTGCGGGCTTCATTCTGGGGCCTGCAACAGGCTGGATGAACCCCGATGCCCTGTTCGGGGAGTTTCTCTTTCCCGCTGTTGGCATGGCCGTTGGCGTCATCCTGTTCGAAGGCGGCCTGAGCCTGAAAATTCGTGAGTTCAAGGCCACGTCCGGCGTAGTACAGGGGTTGGTCAGTGTCGGTATTCTGGTCACCTGGGTGCTGGCTTCATTGCTGGCACATTTCACGCTCGACCTGAGCTGGTCCCTCGCCTTGCTGCTGGGAGCCATCCTGACGGTCACCGGGCCTACAGTCGTCATACCTATGCTCATGCTGATCCGGCCCAAGGGGCGTGTCAACACCATCGTTAAGTGGGAAGGCATTCTCAACGACCCTATCGGCGCGCTGCTGGCGGTACTTGTCTATGAGGCCATCATCGCAACCAATTTCGAATCGGCCACCACGGTATTGCTGTCAGGTTTCCCCATCACGCTGGTTGTAGGCGTTGTCGGAGGTCTGGTCACCGGCTGGGTCGTCGCCCAGGCCATCCGCCATCACTGGGTACCGGAGTTCCTGACCAACACCTTTACCCTGAGCATGGTGATCGGGCTCTATACCGTTTCAAACATGATTCAGCATGAAAGTGGCCTGTTCAGCGTCACGGTCATGGGCATCTACCTGGGGAACCAGAAGAAAGTCTCGATTCGCAACCTGGTCGGTTTCAAGGAAGACCTTCGGGTACTTTTGATCTCGTCCCTTTTCATCATTCTGGCCGCTCGCATGCGCCCGGAAGATCTGGCCCATATCAGCGTCGGAAGCTTCGTTTTCCTGTTGCTGCTGATACTGGCTGTCAGACCCGCAGCGGTCTATCTCTCCACCCTGCGCAGTGACATGCCGTTCAATGAAAAGCTGTTTGTATCCATGCTTGCGCCACGCGGAATCGTGGCTGCGGCGGTCACCTCACTGTTTGCATCTCAGTTGATTCAGCTGGGTGTAGAAGGCGCCGAAAAGCTGGTACCCAACATGTTCTTCATCATCGTTGGCACGATTCTGATCTACGGCCTCTCCGCGAGACCTCTGGCAAAGAAACTGGATCTGGCGGATGAAGACCCGCAGGGCTGCGTAATTCTTGGATCAAACCTGTTCTCGCGCACGCTGGCCAAGGCGCTGCAGAGTGAGAAGATTCCGGTACTGATTGTGGATGCGCAGTGGTCAGCGATCAAGGCCGCACGCATGGAGGGCATTCCGACCCTGCTGGGCAATGTGCTGTCTGACAAGGTGACTCAAACCATTGACTACACCGGTATGGGACGGTTCCTGGCCTTGACGCCCAACCTCGAACTGAACTCGCTGGCCTGTATCCGTTTTGGCGATATATTCGGACTCAAGGAGGTCTACCAGCTGGGCGAACCCCAGGACAAGGACAAGCCCACTCAATGGATCCCGGAGGACCTCTCCGGCCACACGCTCTTTGGCCCGCACATGTCGTTTGCCTATATCACGAAACGGCTCCACCACGGTGCCACCATCAAGCGTACGCCCATCACCAAGGACTTCTCCTACGAGCAGTTCCGGGCTCAGTATGCAGATCAGGAAGCCGCGCCGCTGTGTCTGATTTCCGAAAGCGGCAAGCTGACGTTTTTCACCGTTGCCAAGTCCATTACGCCGCGGCCGGGGCAAGTGTTGATCAGTCTGGTGGGAGGGGTGTGATCACCCCTCTTTAAGGCCCAGCTTGCGAAAGATGGTCATGGCCGGACACCAGCGTGTAAAGGCGGACTGAATCAGGTTGACGCCAACAAAGGCCGTCAGCAGGAAAAAGCCTTCGTTCACCCAGTACCCAAGCGCCAGACTCAACAATACGACAATGCCGGCCATCAGCCTCAGTGCTTCATTTACAGTCATCGTGCACCTCCAACAGATTATATTCTTTAATCATTATATTCTTCTTGGTAAATTAGTCAAATATGCTTTTCCTGTTATATACTTCTTCTTGAGGAGGATAGACATGAAACAGATGAGTGAGGCCCTGCTGGGCGAAGTGTCGCAAAAGTTCAAGGTACTGAGCGACCCCATACGGTTGCGAATCCTTCATGAACTGCAAGCCGGCGAGCGCACTGTCAACGAGCTGGTTGCGGCGACCCGCAGCTCTCAACCCAATATTTCCAAACATTTGGCACTGCTCAAGACGGCGGGACTGGTTCACCGGCGCAAGCAAGGGAATCAGGCCTATTTTTCAATTGCCGCCCCGTATATCTTCGAGTTGTGCGATATAGTGTGCGGAGGCATCGCAGAAGAACTCGAGAAGAAAAACCAAAGCCTCGCATGATCGGACGATTCAAGGCCTGGATGGCCCTCTTTTCTGCTCCCATGGCAGCGCTGCCCGTGCTCGCCCACTCTCAGCCTGCCCTCATCCCGGCACCCTTATGGGTAAATCAGGATGCGCCCTGGCATACGGCCTACCCTCTGCTGCAACTGAGTGCCGCTCGCCCGGACACCACCCGGATCACGGCTCAGCTGACAACCGCAAATGTTTTTCATCTTCAGAAGAGCCGAGACGAGAAGATCGAGCTTGACGATGAAGTTCAGAGCCTGAACCTGAGCGCATCACACCCGCTGAGCAACCGGATGGACATCACGCTCAGAACCCGCTGGCAGCGACACGATTCAGGCATCTGGGATTCAATGATCGAGTCCTGGCATGAATTCTTTCATTTACCCAACGGGGGGCGGGAACTCAGGGATCCCGAAAGACTCTACCTTGCTTACGACCATGACGGCTCACAGACGCGAGTCACTTATGCGGCACCGGGCTGGCAAGCCCTGAATGTGGAATTCGGATACACAACCGAGACACCCCCTGATCAGGCAGGCCGATGGCAGGTCGCTCTGGGGTACACATGGTCCCAGTCCCCCTCTCTGGGTGGGAACCGACTGCAATTGCATGCGGGGTACACGCACGGCTGGAGGCTGAACGAGCGCTGGACGACCCAGTTCGGGGGGGGGCTGTCTCTGCTGCCACCGGACCGGAGTGACCTGAACAGCCTGCGCGCACGACTGCGAGGCCAACTCAGGGGCACACTGAGCTGGAAGCTGTTCACGCAGACGATCGTGCTTGCACAGCTGGACAGCCATACGCCGTTGTACGACAGCCGTGTCGCCCCCCTGGGGACCCTGCCCATGATCCTGACCCTGGCTGCCCGGTATCAGCACGCGCAACAGACTCTGGAGGCGGGTTTTGGAGAAGACCTCAATCCGGGCGCATCGCCTGATTGGAGTACACATCTGACCTGGCGTTACCAGTGGTAATCCCTGTCTTGCCGTGCAAAGACGTGCCCGTTACCATACGGCAACATAATCCTGAACCCAACGGAGACCTACATGAAGCGCATTCTTGCAGGACTGCTGAGCTGCGTGGCCCTGCATGCAGCAGCGGCCAATGAGCTGGAAGCCGGCCTGAGCAACGACTCGGTGAATCTGGATCTGACCCTGAACAGCCAGGCCAACAATCTGGATCTGAACATGGGTTATCTCTACCACGAGGGCGGGCGCCACCTGCTGGCAGCGGGTGTCCATGCGCGTGGCCAGACAGCTTTGGGCAATCTGCCTGCGACGGTGACACTGGGCGGCCTGTTGCATCACGTTTCGGACAGCCCCTTTGAAGGCTCCGCACTCGCCCTGGGGGGCAGTGCGCACGTCAAGATTCCTGATGTGCCAGGCCTGGGCATCCGGGGTACACTCTACTACGCTCCGTCCATCACCTCATTTGGGGATGCTGACGGCCTGTTCCGCCTTGAAACACGCGTCACCTATCGCGTCATCCGAAATGCGGACGTTTTTCTGGGCTACCGCAATATTGAGGCCGACGTTGAGAACGGAGGAGACTTCCGGATCGACGAAGGTCTGTTCGGCGGATTGTCTCTCAAGTTCTGATTCCCCATCCCCGGGCCGCTTCGTGCGGCCCGTTAGGACACAGCTCACACTCCAGTCCATCCGCGCTTTCCAAGCGCCTGCCAAAGCCGTACTCTTGTTCCAACACCGGAATTCACCAGGGTGCATGAATGATACTTGCTCGCGTAATGACACTGACACTTTGCATGGCCTTGCTCCAGGGCTGTGGCGGGGGCTCCGAAGCCGTGGACAACGCTTCCAACATAAGTACCGGCAAAAACGGCGGTGGCGAAATTGAAGGCACCGAGTCCAATAACCCGGACTATTCGATCAACCCCAATGAAATCGTTGTGCGTGTGGAAGCGACCAGCGGTATGCGGGCTCGTTCCCTTTCAGCGGGTGATGCCACGACCAATGTTTCGCTGAGCGTGGTCAGGATGGACGCTGAAGGAAAGGAGTACACAGACGTCATTTCGCCCTCTTCCTACAGCACGCGCATCAACACCAGCGACAACACCCTGACCCTGACCTTCGACAACGGGATTCCAGACCGCCTGGATCTCGTGGTCAAGGCCACATTCAACGACGGCAGCGGAACCATCATGCGCCGGGCACTTCCCAACAGCAATCAGGGCATCGTAATCAATGCCGCCACTGAACACGTAGTCCGTCGATTCTTCTCCCCGAGTACCTTTCCGGATCCTGCAGAGCTGACGGACATGCTCGATTGTGGCACATCAACGACGGATTGCCATGACAGCAATGACCCTCGCCCCGCACTCTGGCAAGGGCTGAATGATGTTGTGTCCGATTTCGAGATCACTCTGGATGACTCCCTGGATCTCGACCAGGCGCTTACGGAGCTCGACAACCACGCCTTGTTCATGCGATATGAAGACCAGTATTTTCAGGCTCTCAGATCGACCCTGATCAAGGGGCAGGCGCTGAATGACATTACCCAGGCACTGGAAGTGCCCCCGGTGCTCAACAACCGTGGCGGCACATACAACAGCGTAACCTTTGCGCTGGAATCCACGCAGTTCAGACAACCCGAGGCCACGACGGGAATAGGTGTACGATACAGCCATGCCAATGCGCTGGACGCCAATCCTGTTACCTGGCAATATCCACGCGTCATTTTGTCCAACCTGGGCGTCGCCTCGATTCCCACCGTACTTACTGAAGAGATCCCGGTGCTCCGGGACGTCATGCAGGAATCGGATAGCGGAAGCCGCACGCTACTGCTGGAAAACGATGCATCGGAACACAACTCACAGTTTGCAGGCAATACCTTCATATTCCTGAACCAAACCGGCTTCTGGGAGTTCGGGCGCCGTCAGGAGCAAACCATCACGCAAAAGGACGATCCGGTCCCACAAGGCTGGCTGAAGAACCCTTACTACAGCCATTTGTATGCAGCTCACGCCCAGCAGACCATCGCCGGCACAACACTGGCACATATTCAGAACTACAACCTGGCTTTCGATGCGGTCAAGAACAAGTACAGCCGACTGTCTCTGGCACGGGACATCTACACCTTCAACTGGGAGTTGCACCTCAGACGTTCAGATGATGACACAAGCACTTCTACTGACGACTTCAGCCTGAGCAAGCTGGATCGCGGGGATGGAACCGCCCGCTATGCGGCACTGTTTTTCGAGCAGGTTCCCTCCGCTACAGATCCCGTCGCCACCTATCGCGCGGGTATAGAACGCTGGGATGCAACGACTCTAGGCGGTAACAGCCTGAGCTTCACCCGTAGTCAGCCAACCATTACACCCGATGTATTCAATACGGTCGAGCTTTCACGCGACACCAGCCATGCGGTAACAGGCCCCGGCACATCCAGGGACGCAGCAGGTACCCTGACTGCCAGTCTGCCAGAAACACTGATCTATGATTCGGACGAGGCCAGGAACATTGACCGCCCGGTAGGCCGAATTCAACTGGGCAACGCCATGGGGGCAGCCGCTCCCGACGGACAGCTCATGGCTGCCATCGATAACACTTCAACTGATGGCGCCAGAAGATTCTGGGTCGCTGTCAAGCTGCCCGTCTCCTATACACCCAAAGTGTTTAACAATCAGGTATGGGAGCTTCATGGCAACTTTGTGCAACTGGATGGCACACAACATTGCATGGGGCAAACCAATAATGCCAAACTGGTATTCAATGCCAGCGGCCAGGCTACACTGATATGGGGCGACATCATGACCTGTGAGCAGGCCGCCAGTGGCACACTCTCATCACCTGTGCTCACTCAGGCAAGCAGCCAGCCACTAGCCGCACCTGACAACTCAGATCCGCAAGCCATTAAAATGAGCTTTTCAGACCCCTATGGGCAAGGCAACCCCCTGGAACTGGAAGGCTTTATTTCCGAAGACACCGTCTCCTCGACAACCAGCGATGCCGACCTGATGGTACTCAGGCTCCGCCACGGTCAGAGACTGGGACTGATATTCGCCATGCGCCAGCAAAGCCTTACAGAAAACAGCGACTAACGCTCCACTGCCTGGCGCTGCCTGTCGCGCAGCGCCAGCAAATGAAATACCCCGAAAACCAGTATCTGCATCTTTTCGTATTTCGGCTCCACCCACTGTGCCCCCCACAGCCTCGAAGCCAATGCAGCCTCGAATGCGTGAATCCCCAGAATCACCACGCTGAGAAAATGGTACAGCGTCGTTACAGATGCTGGCCAGACCTGAAAGAGGTTCAGCACTTCACCGAACCAGAAAAGCCCCACCAGACACTTGCCCACCCCAACCAGCGCCTTCATGTCCCTCTCCCTTTTCGGTTATTACGTCTTGCTGACAGCCCAACGCTCTGCGAGAATCGCGGCCCATGTGTTGTAAATGAGGCAGTATATGCGGGTTTGGCTGGTTATTGTAGTCGGCGTTCTGCTGGTCACCAGCTTCGGTCTGGGCGGGTGGGCAGCTCGCCACATGCAGACCGTGCCGGTTCTCGGCCAACCAGGGAAATCAACCGGTGGCATCCCGGATACCCGACACAAGAAGGCGCAACACTCGCCCGGCATCGCATCAGGCAGTCTCAAGGGCTATGATCCGCGTATTCTTCCGAACTTTACGGCATTCAAAACGGTCTCCGAGCGCAAGCGCGCTTTCATCAACTTCCTTCTGCCCCTGATTGATCAAGCCAACCAGAACATTCTGGCGGAACGCCGGGAATTTCTTGAATTGAAGGCGAAGTCGACTCTTACACCCGTCGAGCGTGAGCGGTTGCATGCGCTGGCACGAAAATACCGGGTTCTGTTCGAGCCTGAAAACCCCGCTTTTTGGGAGGAACTGCTGGAGCGAGTCGACACCCTGCCACCGTCATTGATCCTCGCTCAGGCTGCAATTGAAAGCGCATGGGGCACCTCCAGGTTTGCCATCCAGGGCAACAACCTGTTCGGCATGTGGTGCTTCTCCCCCGGATGCGGACTCAAGCCGCTTGCACGGGAGGATGACAAGTCCCATGAAGTGCGTTGCTACGATAGCGTACTGGCCTCCATAGAAGACTACCTGCTCAACCTGAATCGGCACAGCCGATACGCCGCCCTGCGGGATCAACGCAAGGAACTCCGGGCTGCCAATCAACCGTTATCGGGATTGAGCCTGGTTCAAGGGCTCCACGGTTACTCGGAAACCGGAGGAACCTACATCGACACGGTTGCATCGGTAATCCGCCACAACCGCCTGGAACGCTTTGACAAGGCAGACAGTCTGGTGGCGGCCGGAAAGGACGCGAACCAGGGATAATCTTCCGGCACTGGCACCTGTCCCCCGGGCACGTATAATACTCAGGGTCATAAGTCACCTTCTCTCAACTATCGCAAGGACTGTTGTTGTGTGGGATCGTATCAAAGGCGCCCTGGCGCTGGTGCTTATCAGCCTGAACACGCTGCTCGTTTTTCCTGTTGTCATCGCCCTGGGACTGCTCAAGCTTCTGGTTCCCTCCGTTTCATTCCAAAAACTATGTACCCGTGCCCTGATTGCCATCGCCGAATACTGGATGGGATTCAACAGCTTTCTCATGGATACCCTGCATGACATTCACTGGGATATTCGCGGGACTGAAGGGCTCAGCCGCAACGAGTGGTATCTGGTAACAAGCAACCACCAGTCCTGGGCGGATATACCCGTCGTGCAACATGCCCTGCTTGGCAAGACGCCGATGCCCAAGTTTTTTCTCAAGCAGCAGCTCATTTGGGTGCCGGTGATCGGGCTGACATGGTGGGCCTTGGATTTTCCCTTCATGAAGAGATACACCCGGGAACAGGTGGAGAAAAATCCGGCACTGAAAGGGAAAGACCTTGAAACCACTCGCAAGGCCTGTGAAAAGTTTCGCTATACACCCGTTGCCGTTTTCAACTATCTGGAAGGCACCCGATTCACGCCCGAGAAGCATGCACGCCAGAACTCTCCCTACAAACACCTCCTCAAGCCCAAGGCAGGAGGAGCCGCCTTTGTACTCGGCGCCATGGGCGATCAGATCAAGACCTGGCTGGACATCACCATATGCTACCCTGAGCGGGTTATCAGCTTCTGGGACTTCGTCTGCGGACGTATTCATCACATCATCGTTGACATCCGCAAGATCGATATACCGCCGCAGTTTCTCAACCGTGACTACGCCACCGATGAAGCTTTTCGCGCCGAGTTTCAGGCTTGGGTCGCGAAGCTATGGGAAGAAAAGGATGCATTACTGGACGAGCTTCTGACATCGTTCGAAGCCGAGAGAACTGCCTGCAAACAGGGTGCACGCCCGGACTGATCAGCGTGCCCCCCCTGGTCACGTGTCGGTTGCACGTGTCAAAGCAGACCCAGCTCACGTGCACGCGCGATGGCTTGTGTTCGGTTCTTGACGTGCAGCTTGGTATTGATTCTACGGGCGTGCGTCTTCACCGTATGCAAGGATATGAACAGGCGCTCGCCGATTTCCTTGTTCGAGCATCCTTCGGCGATCAACTGCAAAACAGCCAGCTCCCGGCTGCTCAGCGGCTCTTCCAGGGGCGGCACTTCGTCCCGGGCATCACCCACCATGGGGGTGACCTCATTCAGAACCTGCTCTGCAAAGCGACTGCCTGCCGGTGCCTTGAGGTAGTGGCGCAGAGAGGGTGCAAGAACCCGCGCAAACTCTACAAAGGCACTCACATACCCTTCCGTTTCGGCGACTCGAAACGCCTCGCGCAGGGCTGCCCGGGCTTCGACCTGCTTGCCAGTTTCCTGATACAACAACGCACGCAGGAGATGTACAAATACATTACCCAACGAGAAGGGTGACTGGTTCGCCAGACTCGTATCCAGCCGGTTAAGGGCTTTGCCCGCACGTTCATACTGACCCAGCATGATCATGTACTTGATCTGAGCCACACGAAAATATCCCGGCAGGAGGGGGAAGAGTTCCGGATAGCGGGTTTCGTGCAGTGTCTGTTCAATCTGCTCAATGCTGCGGCCAATGATATCCTGGCGTCCCCGGTCAATCTGAATATCGGCCCGCAATACCGCCAAAAGATTCTGGTACAGGCGTTCGTCTACCCGCCAGAACTGCATGAGACGCTCGGCATGACTCAGAAGCAGCTCCGCATCATCATAGCGGCCCTGTGCTTTTTCCAGCCGGGACAAGACGATACAGACAATCAACACTGTCAGATCCCGACTGCGTTCAGTCTGAGCCAGAATGTCAGCCCCGGCATCCAGTAACCAGGTGCGATCATAGCGACACCAGGCTTCCACCATACGCATGGCATTCAGACGGCAGGGGATCATCCCCCGCATGGGTCCCAGGCGAGCCTGCCTCAGGGCAAACGCCTCCGAAGCCAAGCGCAGGGCGAGTTGCGCCTGGTGCAGATAACCTTCGCTCAACTCGATACGGGCCAGATCGTACAGCACCAACACCTCGAGTCCATACAGGCGTTGGCGGCGGGCTTCCCGCAGCGCCTTTCGGTTAGCGTCCCGGGCACGCGCATGCTCACCTCTCGCCGCCAATATACTGCCCTGCAGCATATGTGCGAGGATGCTCAGGTCCGGTCTGGCGTCAGCTCGTTCATTACACTTGATCAAGGCCGATTCGGCAGCTTGCAGATCCCCCTCACTTCGCGCAAGAAACCCCCTGACCAGCCAATATAGCGCTCCATGCCCCAGATCTTCAGGCTCGGACAAATCCGCCATCAGCGCCTGGGAATCATTCAGCCGCCCCGCCAATGCCAGCGACCACGCCTGACGCAGCATCAGGTAGATATCGGGCTCTCCCTCCTGCACGGCAAGATCCACTTCATGCCACCCACCTCCTCGATCCAGCACGACCGACGCCGGCAAGGCCAGTGCAGATGCGTGGTCGATGGACAGACGAAAGCGCTGCACCAGGTCGTACCAGCCAAACCAGTCTTCGCTGGCTCGAAGGCGCTCTGCCAGCCCGGCCAGCCGCCCCTGTACTTCAGAGGGTGTCAGACACCCTTGCTCACCCAGCAACAGGGAAAAGAGCGGAGAAACCTGCCACCACCCTGTATGCGCCCGCAACCTGGAGGTCGGCCAGATTCCGGCTTCAAGACCTTCCATGAACTGACGTGCCACGCCCTCGTCTTCCCAGGTCGAAATGTATCTTTGATCAAACGACTCCAGACGTGCGAGCACCGACCAAACGGGTTGCCGGCAGGCATTCTCCACTTCAGGATAGCGGGACAAGGCCCCGAAAAGCTCCGACTTGACCTCAGTAAAATCAATCCAGCGCCCCTGCGCCCGGCAGATGTCCAACCACAAAATAGCTGCCAGAGGCCAGTCACCAGCCAGCAGGCGCAGGGAGAACAGAGCGTGCACACTGGCCTGCCCTCCCACCATGGATTCATAAAGCGCCTGCAGATCACGACTGCCCAGCCGAATGCCCGACCAGCTCACAGCCCGCTGAAAGGCGGCACCCGATACTGCACTTCCCACCACAGCGACCTGAACATGAGGAGGCAACGGGCCCTGGGCCTTCATGGCTCCCCAGTCATGGTCATTCACGATCACCAGTGCGGGGTCATCCGGCAGATCCCGTCCGCCCAGCTGCACCACGCGTTCCTGTGAGCCTGCCCAGGCATAGAGCAAAGGGACGATGCCACTCACGGCCGACAGGCGAAACGCCACGACCTGGGACTGTTCGGGAAGCCCCCTGAAAAGGCGCTCGAGGCACTCAAGGCGAAGCGGAGGAATGGCAGGTTGGTTGAAAGCGTCGCCCAGGCCGGGTTGTATCCGGGCAAGACTGATGTGTTTCTCTGGATGGCGGGACACGTCCTTCCTCTGCGTCATCAACTCCCACGCAGAAGATTACCGAAACCCCCTATGGAAATCAAAAAAGGGAGGGGCTGCCCCTCCCTTTTCAAGCCTGGAATGACTACTGTTGTATCACCGACGACCTGCACGACGCAGGGCAGCAGGTGTATAGTCCTTGGAAGAGCGCTTCACCCCAAAGTTATAGGCATTGCTCTCTTCGCTGGACAGTCCCAGCACCAGATAGCGTCCGGACAGCAGATCATAGATGGCCTGCACTGCATACCAGGGTGTCTTGTGGTCATAGAAGGACACTTCATGGGCTTCCGACACGCGCCACAGCTCGCCACGGCCATCGTACATATCAATTACGCCTGCCTGCCAGGTATCTTCATCCACGTAGAACACGCGCTTGGCATAGACATGGCGCATACCCGACTTCAAGGTCGCCTCAACCACCCAGACACGATGCAGTTCATAGCGCGTCAGGCTGGAGTTCATGTGCCCGGGCTTGATAATGTCCGTATACTTGAGTGACTTGTCCATGAGCTTGTAGGAATTGTACGGGATGTACATTTCCTTCTTGCCCACCAGCTTCCAGTCATAACGGTCCGGCGCGCCGTTGTACATGTCGAAGTCATCAGATGTACGCAAGCCGTCCGAAGCGGTACCCGGTCCGTCATAAGCAACCTGGGGTGCCCGGCGAACGCGGCGTTGTCCCTGGTTGTAAATCCACGCACGACGCGGCTCCTTGACCTGATCGATGGTCTCGTGAACCAGCAGCACATTACCAGCCAGGCGGGCGGGCGCAACGATTTCCTG
>RFIV01000218.1 GCA_003695085.1 Gammaproteobacteria bacterium | reverse complement strand
TCATGACCCCGGCGCCCCATAGCCTCATCCGCCACGACTGGACCCAGGCAGAAGTGGAAGCTCTTCTGGCCTTGCCTTTCAATGATCTCATCTTCCGGGCCCAGCAGGTGCACCGGGAATTCTTCGATGCCAATGAGGTGCAGGTCAGCACGCTTTTGTCGATCAAGACCGGCGCCTGCCCGGAAGACTGCAAGTACTGTCCTCAGAGTGGTCACTACAATACGGGGCTGGAAAAGGAAAAGCTGCTGGAAATCGAGAAGGTCATCCGTCAGGCGGAAGCTGCGAAGGAAAAGGGTGCGACCCGCTTCTGCATGGGCGCCGCATGGCGCAGCCCGCGCGAGAAGGACATGCCCTATGTGCTGGACATGGTGCGCCGGGTCAAGGCGCTGGGGCTGGAAACCTGCATGACGCTGGGGATGCTGGATGAAGGGCAGGCCCGGGCGCTGGCTGCCGCCGGACTGGACTACTACAACCACAACCTGGATACCTCGGAACAGTACTACGCACAGATCATCACCACGCGTACGTATGAAGATCGCCTGAAGACTCTGGACAATGTGCGCAAGGCCGGTATGAAAATCTGCTGTGGTGGCATTCTGGGGATGGGGGAAGCCGTTGAAGATCGCGCTGCGATGCTGGTTCAGCTGGCCAATTTGCCGGAGCACCCGGAGAGTGTGCCGGTGAACATGCTGGTGAAGGTAAAGGGAACGCCCCTGGAGCATGAAGAGGACATTGATCCCTTCGACTTTGTTCGTATTATCGCCGTCGCGCGGATCATGATGCCGGCTTCGCATGTCAGGCTCTCGGCCGGGCGCGAAAAGATGAATGATCAGATGCAGGCTCTGTGTTTCCTGGCTGGAGCCAACTCCATCTTTTACGGTGAGAAGCTGCTGACCACGTCCAATCCGGATGCCGATCATGACCGTCGGCTGTTCGAGCGGCTGGGTATTCGACCCGAGCAGCGACAGGAGTGTCGCTCAACCCTGGAAAAAAATGGCGAGGTACTGGTTGAGGCGGCTGAAAAGGTCGCCGCCCGGCACCAGCCTTTTTATGACGCCACGGCCTGAGCATGTCCGGTATCTGGCAGGCGCATCTGGCGGACCGTCTGGCTGAGCGCGAGACAGCGGGGCTGATGCGACGACGCAGGGTTCTCGAAAGCCCGCAGGGCCCGGAAGTCGTGATCGGCGACCGCACCCTGCTGCAGTTTTGCAGTAATGACTACCTGGGGTTGTGCGCTGCACCAGAGCTGGCAGAAGCCATGCAGACCGCGGTTGAAGACTGGGGGACAGGCAGTGGTGCTTCGCATCTGATCAACGGCCACCTTCGGCCGCACGAGGAGCTGGAACAGTCATTCGCAGCGTTTTCCGGGCGCGACCAGGCTTTGTTGTTCAGTACCGGCTATATGGCCAACCTGGGTGTGATCGAGGCCCTGTGTGATCGCAGCACTGAAATTTTCGAGGATCGGCTGAATCACGCGTCACTCATTGATGGCGCGCGCCTGAGCGGAGCCCGGCTTCGGCGTTACCGCCACAACGATCTTGAACATCTTGGCCTGTTGCTGGCGGCCAGCCCGGCGCCGCGCAAGCTTGTCGTCACTGATGGTGTGTTCAGCATGGACGGTGATATGGCACCCTTGCCTGAACTGGCGGCGCTGTGTGCGGCACATGATGCGTTGCTGATGGTGGATGATGCGCATGGGGTCGGTGTGATGGGGCCCCGCGGCGGAGGTACACTGGACTGGTTCGGCCTGTCACAGGATGAGGTGCCGATACTGGTGGCAACGCTCGGCAAGGCGCTCGGTGTTTCAGGCGCGCTGGTCGGAGGGCCGGACTGGCTGATGCGCGCTCTCATGCAGTATGCACGAACCTACATTTATACCACCGCGCATCCACCCGCACTGGCGGTGGCGGCCCGGGCTGCGCTTGAATATGTCCGTCAGGGTCACGCCTCCCGCATGCAATTGCAGATGATGGTCGCTCACTTTCGTCAGGGCTGCCTGGAGATGGGGCTGCCCTTGATGGAGAGCCAGACGCCCATTCAGCCCATCCGCGTCGGAGAAGCCAGGGTTGCGATTGAAGCGGCGCGGCGACTGGAAGAATCCGGGTTGCTCGTGCCCGCCATTCGCCCGCCAACAGTGCCGGAAGGAGAGGCGCGTTTGCGTGTGACGCTGAGTGCAGCGCATTCGATGGCGCAGGTGGATCGCCTGTTGCACGCTTTGCGAACCCGGGTGTTGCCACTGTTATGAAAGTCGGGGTGATCGGTGGGTGGGCGGTTCCTCGCTGCCAGCTCGAATTCTGGGTGCGCGCGGCAGTGCCAACCGGGTGGGAGTTGTCATTCTGGCCGCTTGATGGGGCGGAGCCCGGCTTCTGGCCGACTCCCGACGCAGTGTCGCAATTAGACCTGTTGCTTGGCTGGTCGCTGGGAGGACAGTACGCTGTCCGGCTGGCAGAGGACGTCGGGCTTCCGGTCATCACAGTGGCCAGCGGGCCTCGGTTTGCACCTGACGCCAAGAGGCAAGCCTGGTTGGACGCGTTCACCAAGGACTTTGAAAAGGACGCGGCAAGGGCGTTGAAACGGTTTGCCATGATGATAGCTCACGGC
>RFIV01000018.1 GCA_003695085.1 Gammaproteobacteria bacterium | reverse complement strand
TCCAGGTAGTTGGGCAGTTGCAGGATGCCCCGCATCAGTACTTCGATGCACTCTTCCGGGTGGGCCACTTCGCCCTGCAGCATGGCATCCGCCAGCTTTTCCATCTCCTCGGCAAGCAGGGCGGCGCCATAGAACTCCACCATCTGCAAGGTGCCGTGGACCTGATGGAGATAGTTCAGGCAAAAGCGAAGCCGGGAGCTGTCCTCCATGTTGTCTGCGTACGCTTCCAGCGCCTGTTGCGCCTGCTTGAGCGTGTCGTCCAGTTCACCGCGCACCCATTCGAGTGCTACATAATCATGGGAGCCCGCCATACCCTCTCCACCGGTTAGGTATCTAGTGTGCCTTCTTGATGAACGCGAGGACCTTTTCACTGGGAATACGCTCCAGCTCCGGGTGCGCCCAGTCAGTCAGTTCGCCCAGTCCCAGAACCAGCAATCCGCCGGGCCTGAGACGTTCAACCAGTCGGCTGACAATGTCCTTGCGTCGCCATCTGCGGAAGTAAATCAGCAGATTCTGGCAATAAATCAGGTTCATGCCGTGCAGAGGCGCCTGCCTCAGCTCCAGCACATTCATTCGTGCAAAACAGACCCGCTCACACAGGGTCTGACTGACTTTCCACTGGCCGTTGGGCTGGCGTTCCAGGTATCGGTCACGCAGGGTCTCCGGCAGATCAGCCAGACGACGCTCGCCATACAGCGCCTTGCGTGCCTTCTCCAGTGCCGGGGTACTGATGTCCGTCCCCGTGATGCCATAGTAGCGCGCCATGCCCACTGAACGCAGGCAGTCGTCGATGACCATGGCCAGGGTGTAGGGTTCCTCACCCGTGGCACAGCCAACGCTCCAGACCTCGAACGGGCGAGAGCCCAATTGTTCGGCCGGGCGCGTCAGCAGGTAGTCTCTCACCAGCTCCAGTGCCGCCGGATCACGGTAGAACCGTGTTTCCTGAACGGTTAGTCGATCAACGAGGATGGCCCACTCCACCAGGCGGTTGGGCCCGCTGGTGACGTGCTCATAGTACTGCGTGTAGGAATCGCAGCCCACCTCCCGCATGCGCATGGCCAGACTGGTTTCCAGAAAGGTCTTGCGCTGCGGGCTGAGGGTCATGCCGGTCCGGCTCTCGAGCAGAGACTGCCAGCTGTCGAACTCTTCGGCCGACATGGGCGGGAGCTTTTTCAGCTCCCAGTATCCGGACGCCATGTACTGGGCCTCAGCCATCGTGAACGACCTTCACTTCCGGCCGCGGCGATCAGGCCGCATTGGCCTCTTCTTCCGAACCCTCTTCCCCATCCAGTTCAGGGATAACATCCTGTTCCGGCAGCTTGAAGCCCGCTACGGAGTTCCGCAGCTGGTTGGCCAGTTCTGCCAGCTTGCCGATAGACTTCGCCGTGGCCGTGGTACCGGCGGAAGTCTGGGAGGTAATCTCCTGGATGACGTTCATCGTATTGGAAATGTGGCCCGCAGAAGATGACTGCTGGCGTGCCGCGTTGGAGATGTTCTGGATCAGGTCGGCCAGGTTCTTGGATACGTTCTCGATCTCTTCCAGCGCCACACCGGCGTCCTGGGCCAGCCGGGCACCTCGTACCACCTCGGCCGTGGTCTGTTCCATCGAGATAACCGCTTCGTTGGTGTCGGACTGGATGGTTTTAACCAGTGCCTCGATCTGCTTGGTTGCTGCAGAAGAGCGTTCGGCGAGGCGCTGGACTTCGTCCGCAACCACCGCGAAGCCCCGGCCTGCATCACCGGCCATGGAGGCCTGGATCGCAGCGTTCAGAGACAGGATGTTGGTCTGGTCGGCAATGTCGTTGATGAGCGATACGATGTCACCGATTTCCTGTGAAGATTCACCCAGTCGCTTGATCCGCTTGGAGGTTTCCTGGATCTGCTCACGAATGTTGTCCATGCCGCGGATGGTCGCCTGTACAATCTCGGCGCCCTTCTTGGCGATGGCAACCGACCGTTCCGCAACCGCAGCGGATTCTGCCGCGTTGGAAGACACCTGGTCGATGGAGACGGCCATTTCATTGATGGCCGCCGAGGCCCCGGCAATTTCCTGAGCCTGATGCTCGGAAGCATCCGCCAGGTGCATGGCCGTTGCCTGTGTTTCCTGGGCAGCGGAAGCGACCTGTACGGCCGTGTCGTTGATCGCCGCAACCAGCTGGCGCATCTGGTCGATGGCGAAGTTGATGGAGTCGGCGATGGCACCGGTGAAGTCCTCGGTTACCGTGGCCTCTGTGGTCAGGTCACCGTCAGCCAGGTCGGCCAGTTCGTCGAGCAGTCGCAGGATCGCGTTCTGGTTCTGTTCGTTCTGGGTGGCTTCCGCCTCGAAACGCTTCTTCGCTTCCTGGTTACTGGTGTAACCGATAATGCCGATGGCTGCGATGATGATCAGGAGGAGGACATAACCCATCTCGTCACTGACCAGCCGGTTTTCAGCCTGGGCCTGAACCTGCTGGTTGAGTTGTGTCAGTTCGTCCAGCAGTGACTTGGAGGTATTGAAGATGGTGTTGGCAGCTTCACGTACGCGGAAGAGCTCCGGCGAGTTGTCGAGAATGGTATCCACGTTTTCCTTGACGAACTCGAACAGTTCGGCCACGGCCTCCAGGCCGTAGATGGCGTCTTCATTGGTGACCTTGGAGATCCCCATGACCTCGTTGCCTTCCACCATGCCGTTCAGTACCCGGCCAAAGAGCTCCACGTCGCGACCGAAGCGGTCGGCAGCGGTAACGGCGTCTTCACCCCCTGCGAGTACCTTGTTGACCGACTGGACAATCCGCTCGGCGAGCAG
This sequence comes from Gammaproteobacteria bacterium, assembly GCA_003695085.1. Classification (GTDB taxonomy): domain Bacteria; phylum Pseudomonadota; class Gammaproteobacteria; order Pseudomonadales; family Oleiphilaceae; genus Thermohahella. The sequence goes on along the minus strand of RFIV01000018.1, from coordinate 11,267 downwards.
GGACTGGCGCTGGGCAATGGCGACCTGGTCCGCCGGTGCCTCGTCTTCGAGGAGGATCTGAACGATATCATCATATTCCACCTGCATCTGCGGAATGGTGTCACTCAGGGTGCGCGCCACTTCGTGCAGTGTCAGAACCGTTTCCTTTGCAGCCAGGATCTGGTCTGCAGAGTTCTTGACCTCATCCCAGGATGTCTGGGCAGAGGACATCTGCGCCAGCTCCAGGGGGGGCAGATCCTGTTCCGGATTGCCCAGGCTCAGGTAGTTCCACAGGCGCTGGTAGTCATCGCGTGAACGCTTGAGCTGGTCAAAGGCGTCGGACTTGCCGTCGGCCGCTTCCGATGCGTTCTTCGCGATTTCCTGCGAAAGCACCCGCAGCTCACTCGCGTAACTGATCTGCAGCTTGTCGCGTGCAGCATCGCGGTTTACCGTGTACAGGACGTACAGCAGCGCGACAACCGCAGCGGCGACCACGACGAACATGGTCATCTGCAGAGGATTGCTTCTCTGCTCAGCGTTTTTGCCTGTTTTCATGGTTGGCTCCCGGCCTCTTTTCTGAACTTGCTCAAAATCTTGTTAGCTTGTCTTACCACGTGGCGATGTCCATGAATGCCTGGCTTTCCACCAGCGCAAAGGTGCTGAACACATGCCACCGCTCGTCACTGCGCGTATAGTCGCCGCGCAAGAAGGGTTGGGTGGGCCCGGGCGCATCTTGCGCCTTGGGCGAGAAACTGTCTACGGGAAAATATTGCATGCCCAGTACGTCATCAACGATCAGGCCGCTGAAGATGTCACCGTACTCAACCACCAGCACGCGCTGGTCTCGCCGGGTGCGGGCGGTTGTTGGGAGGCCGAGGAACTCGGGCAGGCGAATCATGGGCAGCAGGCGGCCACGAACGTTGGCGACGCCATACATCCAGGGCTTGACGCCGGGTACCTGTGTAGCACGGGGGACGTGCAGGATTTCAGAGACCTCACCCATGGGTGCAACGAAGCGCTGGCCTCCCAGCGTGAAGCCAACGCCATTCCAGAGCTCGACGACTTCTTCCTGTTCGGGCAGGCCTGCAGCGCAGTCCCGGCAACGTTGCTCAAGCTCGGCGAGCAGCCTGTAGGGGGAGGGCTTTTCCGTCGTCGCCGTCGTCACTGCCACTTATCCCACGAGCTGGTTGATTGTGTCTATCAGTGCCTGCTCGTCGACGGGCTTGACGAGATAGCCCTTGGCGCCCTGGCGGGTTCCCCAGACCTTGTCGGTTTCCTGATCCTTGGTGGTCACGATCACGACAGGGATGTGCGCCGTTTCTTCGGCACGTGTCAGCTGACGTGTCGCCTGGAACCCGTTGAGGCCGGGCATGACCACGTCCATCAGCACCAGATCGGGGCTTTCGGAGCGTGCCTTGGCCACACCGTCGGCGCCGTTGTCGGCGGTCAGAATTTCATGATTGTGTTTTTCCAGAATACTGGTGATTTTGCGGATTTCAGTGGGTGAATCATCCACAACAAGAATTCGAGCCATAAGTCCCCCGGTCGATTACAGATACTTCTTCAGGAATTCAGCAGTCGGGCCATCATGTGATGATCAGGCCCCTTCCTTCTTCTGGGCATGTTCCCTGATGGTGCCCAGCAGCTCGTCCTTGCTGAAGGGTTTGGTCAGATACTGGTCGGATCCGACGATGCGTCCCTTGGCCTTGTCAAACAGGCCGTCCTTGCTTGACAGCATGATGACGGGCGTGCTGCGGAACGCGCTGTTGTTCTTGATCAGGGCGCAGGTCTGATACCCGTCCAGACGCGGCATCATGATATCCACAAAGATGATGTCCGGATGCGAGTCGGCAATCTTGGCCAGTGCATCAAAACCATCCGTCGCGGTAATCACCGTACAGCCCACTTTCTTGAGTAGTGTTTCGGCGGTCCGACGAATTGTCTTGCTGTCGTCAATGACCATGACCTTGAGGTTTTCGAAATTATCTTCCATCTCAGTTGGACCCTGAATTGCCTTCTTTCACGGCTGCAGAATGTCAGACACTCATGCAGCCTCTACCGTCTCCGGCCCTGTCTCAACCGTGCTTTTTTAACATAGAATTACGGCGCATTCTACATACCGTTTCTCTATTTATAGTTCACTTGCCGGGGAAGTGAAAGGAAAGTTTTGTATATGAATTGTCAAATGTGCACGTTTCTTTTAACTTGAGCCGAATGCCGGTTGCGTCGTGCGAACACCGTCAAACCGGCAAGCCACCTATCCTAAGTAAAGCACAGAGCGAGACCTATCGGCCAATGGGTATAAGACTCGGGGTCATCATGGATCCCATCGAAACGATCAAGCCCGTCAAGGACAGCACGCTGGCCATGTTGCTGGCGGCTCAGCGCCGCGGCTGGGAGCTGATGTACATGACTCAGGCAGACCTGGCTATCCGCCAGGGGGAGGCATTGGGGCGCATGGCGCCACTGCGTGTAATGGATGATGGCTCTCGCTGGTTTGAGCGAGGAGAGCCGCAGTGGCGGCCCCTGGCGGAGCTGGATGTGATCCTCATGCGCAAGGATCCCCCGGTGGATGATCAGTTCATTGCCACGACGCAGATTCTGGACCTGGCCGAACGAGACGGTGTCTGTGTCGTGAATCGTCCGCAGGCGCTGCGCGACTGTAACGAAAAGCTGTTCGCAACGCATTTTGCCGATGTATGTCCGCCGCTGATCGTCAGTCGCGACATGGACGCGCTGAGAGCCTTTCATGCCGAGCATGGCGATGTCATCTGCAAGCCGCTGGACGGGATGGGGGGTGCGTCCATTTTCAGGGTGAAGGCCGACGGCGACAATCTTGGGGTGATTCTCGAGACGCTGACGGCACACGGTCGCCGGCAGATGATGATGCAGGCGTTCATTCCGGAAATTCGCGAAGGCGACAAGCGGATTCTGATGATTCGTGGCGAACCGGTGCCCTATGCGCTGGCGCGTCTGCCTGCTCAGGGCGAACACCGGGGCAATCTCGCTGCCGGCGGTCGCGGAGAGGGGCGTCCCTTGAGTGACCGGGATCGCGAAATAGCCGCGCGCGTGGGGCCCGAGCTGGTACGTCGTGGTATCCTGTTCGCCGGGTTGGATGTGATTGGTGACTGGCTGACTGAAGTGAACGTCACCAGTCCGACCTGCATACGCGAGCTGGACGCTCAGTTCGGACTGGATATTGCCGGTCAGTTGATGGACGAGATCGAGAAAGAGGTTGTCTGATGGCCAGACCCGGTGGTGCGCCGGCCGTATCTGCGACGGATCGCATGAGTTTTGCCCTGTTTCTCGCTGCGGCGGTGCATGCCGTGATAGTGCTTGGGGTGGCCTTTGATCCGGAACCACCCCGACCCGCCCCCCACACCATCGAAATCACGCTGGCGCAGTACGAAGATGAAGCGCCGCCCGAGGATGCCGACTTTTTGGCTCAGAGCAATCAGCGGGGCAGTGGGCGTCTGGCCGAGAAACAAGAGCTGACCACTACGGAAGAAGCCGAGTTCATGGCCGATCAGCCGGATCCCGTACAACAGCAGGCTCCGGTGCCGCTGCCCAGGGAAGCGCACCCACAACCGCAAAAGCGCGTGACTACTGTGGCGAACGTGCGCGACAAGGCATCTGTCGAGAATCACGAAAAACCCTCTGAACCGGTACAGGACAAGCCGCGTGAATCGTTGCTGCAGAAGAGCCTGACCATTGCCAGCCTGCAGGCACGACTGGCAGAGCAGCAGCGGGTGTATGCCAAGCGGCCGCGTGTATCGCGCCTGGATTCGGTTTCGGCCCGCAAGAGCACCAGTGCCGCCTATGTCAACCAGCTTGTGCGCAAGCTTGAGCGTTTGGGTAATCTCAATTATCCGGCTGAAGCGCGCAGGCAGAAGCTGCACGGGCGGGTGCGGGTGGCCATTCTCATCAAGCCGGACGGCGAGGTGAAGGATGTGGAGATTCTGCAGTCTTCAGGACACAAGATTCTTGATGATGCGGTCATCAATATCGTGCGTCAGGCCGGCAATCTGGGTCCCTTTACCGAAGAAATGCGCAAGGAGATGGATCTGCTGGAGGTCATCCGGACGTTCTCGTTTCAGGAGAAGCGCATCGCCAGCTTCTAGGTTACAATGCTCACTATGGAGCACTCGCTGAGACATCATTTTCTGATTGCCATGCCGCACCTGAAGGATCCGCACTTCGAGGGTACGGTGACCTATATCTGTGACCATACTGAAGACGGTGCCATGGGAATCGTGGTCAATCGGGTACTCGATGTGAAGCTGAGCGAGATTCTCGAGCAGCTGGAAATCAGCAGGGCCCGGTATGACGAGCCAGTGTACTTTGGCGGCCCGGTTCAGCTTGAAAGAGGGTTTGTGCTGCACCGCGAAGGCGGGCAATGGAAATCGTCCGCCAATATCGTGCCTGACGTGCACGTCACCACATCGCGGGACATTATCGAGGCGATTGCCGAGGGGTGGGGACCCCCCGAGCATATCATTGCGCTGGGGTACGCGGGCTGGCAGGCCGGACAACTTGAAGAAGAAGTTGCCAATAATGCCTGGCTGACCTGTCCGGCCTCATCGGACGTCCTCTTCAATATCCCGCCTGATGCCAAGCTGAGCTACCTGACCGGCCAGTTGGGGATCGACTACAGCATGCTGACCGACCAGGCTGGTCATGGCTGAGCAAGTTGTCGTCCTGGCCTTTGACTTCGGACTCAAGCGCATTGGGGTCGCGGTGGGGCAGTCCGTGACAGGTACCGCCAGCCCGGAGACTATTCTGTCCGCGCGCGACGGGCAGCCTGACTGGCATGAGGTTGCCGCGCTGCTGGAAACCTGGCAGCCACAACAGCTGGTAGTCGGGCTCCCCCTGAATATGGATGGCACGGATACCTCCATCACGCCCAATGCCCGGAAGTTCGCCAAACGGCTGCACGGACGGTTCGGCTTGCCGGTTGACCTGGTGGACGAACGCCTGACGACGCGTGAAGTGCGCCATGAACTGGATCTGCGGGGCGGACGCCGGCAATCGGTGACCCGGGTTGACGCGTTGGCGGCCGTGGTCATTCTGGAAAGCTGGTTCGCCCAGCAGGCTGAGAAGGAGGAAACGTGAGCAGCAACCTTGAATTCAGGCTGGCCATGGAAACGCTCACCGAGCGGGTTCGGGCATTGATCGCGGATCGGAACCGGCTGCCCAGGGTCGTTGGTGTCCGTACCGGTGGCGTGTGGGTGGCCCGTGCTCTGATGGAGGCCCTGGGTTGGGACGGGCCTGTGGGTGAGCTGGATATTGCCTTCTACCGGGATGACTTCTCGCGCCACGGTCTGAACCCGACTGTTCGCCCCTCAAGCCTTCCGTTCTCGCTGGATGATGAGGATATCCTGCTTGTGGATGATGTCATCATGAGCGGCCGAACCCTGCGAGCGGCGATGAATGAGCTGTTCGACTACGGTCGGCCAGCCCGCATACAGCTGGCGACATTGGTAGATCTGGGGCGGCGGGAGCTGCCCATTCAGCCGGATGCCGTGGGCGTGACGCTGAGGCTGGCAGAAAACGAGCGGGTGAAGCTCACCGGCCCCGAGCCGCTGGATCTGGAACTTCGTTACATTGCGTCCTGAACAGGCCTTGAAACATGACGATTCTGCATGATGATGTGACCCGGGCCCAACTGAACCGGTTTGGTCAGTTGCGCCATTTTCTCACACTGGAAGGACTTGGCCGGGAAATGTTGACCCGCATTCTCGATACGGCCGAATCCTTCATCGAAGTCGGCTCGCGCCAGATCAAGAAGGTCCCCCTCTTGCGGGGCAAGACCGTGGCCAATCTCTTCTTCGAGCCCAGTACCCGCACCCGGACAACCTTCGAACTGGCCGCGCAACGCTTGTCCGCAGACGTGCTCAACATCAATATCAGCACGTCCTCCACGACCAAGGGTGAAACCCTCTCGGACATGCTCCAGAACCTGGAATACATGAAGGTGGACATGTTTGTGGTCCGGCATGCGCAAAGTGGTGCGCCCCACTTCATCGCCTCCCGCGTCTGTCCGCATGTATCGGTGATCAACGCCGGGGATGGTCGGCATGCGCACCCGACTCAGGGCATGCTGGACATGCTCACCATTCGCCAGTACAAGCAGCGGTTCGAGGGATTGAAGGTGGCCATTGTCGGGGATATCCAGCACTCACGTGTCGCGCGCAGCGAGATCCATGCGCTCAATACACTGGGAGCCGAGGTGCGGGTGGTCGGCCCGTCCACGCTGCTGCCGCCGGGGATTGAAGCGCTGGGCGTGACGCCCTGTGACAACATGAAGGACGGACTGGACGGCGCGGATGTGGTCATCATGCTGCGGTTGCAGAAAGAACGCATGGATGGTGCCCTGTTGCCGAGCGAGCGTGAATTTTTCCGCCTGTACGGGCTGACGCGGGAAAAGCTCGCGTGGGCGAAGCCCGATGCCATCGTCATGCATCCTGGGCCGATCAATCGCGAAGTGGAAATTGCCTCGGATGTGGCAGATGGCAGCCAGTCGGTCATCCTGCCTCAGGTGACGAACGGGATCGCGGTGCGCATGGCTGTCATGTCCATGGCCATGAGCGGTCAGATTGCTGAACTTACGGCTGATGACGAGGTGTGACATGACAGAGTTTGTCATCCGCGGTGCGCGAGTCCTGGATCCGGCTCAACGGCTGGATCGGGTGGCAGATATCAAGGTGCGGGACGGGCGAATTGTGCGTCTGGGCGAACACTTGCAGGCAGAAACCGTAGTGGACGGTCGCGGGCGATGGGTATTGCCCGGTTTTACGGACCTGTGTCACCACCTGCGCGAACCCGGGCAGGAAGGCAAGGGCACGATGGCAAGCGAGCTGGCTGCGGCGGCCCGTGGGGGATTCACGCGTGTGGTCTGTCCGCCGGATACCCGCCCCGTCAACGACAGCGGTGCCATCACTCGCCTGATTCTCGAAAAGGCTGCCGCGGCGGGCAGCGTGCGTGTCCTGCCGCTGGGGGCGCTGACCAAGGGACTGGAAGGTGAACAGCTCAGTGAAATGGATGGCTTGTGCCAGGCCGGCTGTGTCGCGCTGACGCAGGCCCGGCGGCCGGTGTGTGATCTGAGAGTGCTGCGGCGCAGCTTTGCCTACGCCGCATCGGTCGGGGTGAAAGTCTTCATGGGGGCTCAGGAGGCGGCCCTTGCGGCGGGTGGCGTCATGCATGAAGGCGTGCATGCAAGCCGCATGGGCTTGCCTTCCATACCCTCGGTTGCAGAAACGATTGCTGTGGCTCAGCTGTTGCTGCTTGCAGAAGATACCGGCGTGCAACTGCATATTTCACAAGTGTCCTGTGCACGATCGGTGGAGATGATCGCCGAGGCCCGGTCTCGCGGCCTCGCGGTGACCGCCGACGCTGGGATCCACCACCTGCTGCTGACCGATGAGGCGGTGACCGGTTTCAACGGCCAGGCATTCTTTGAGCCGCCGCTGCGTGAAGAGCCGGATCGCAAGGCCCTGCTCGAAGGTGTGGAGAAGGGCGTGCTTCAGGCAGTGGTATCCCAGCACCAGCCACACGACCCGGCAGCCAAGCACATGCCGTTTGCCGAGTGCGAACCCGGTGCCACGGCGGCGGAGCTGGTATGGCCGTTGTTGATGAAGCTCGTGACCCGGGGCGAGCTGAGTCTCGAGGCCGCGGCCCGGGCCCTGACGACCGGACCGGCAGAGGTGCTGGGGATATCGGCAGGGTTGGCCGAAGGGCAGCCGGCAGATCTGGTGATGGTGGATCCCAACGCCAGCTGGACGCTCACCCCGGATGCTCTGATCAGCCAGGGGCGCAACACGCCGCTTGCAGGCTGGGAACTGCCGGGACACGTCACGCGTGTCTGGCGTGACGGGGAAGCGATCTGGCAGGATGGGCACGAGCTGTGAGCTTGTCACAGGACTGGAACTTCATTCTGCTCTGTGCCACGTCACTTTTCGTGATGATCAATCCCTTCGGGATTGCACCGGTCTATCTGTCGCTGACACACGGGATGACGCCTCAGGAACGGCGTTTCGTGGCCTGGCGGGCGTCCCTGACGGCGCTGGTCATCATGGTGCTCTTTGCAGTGGCCGGCAACTTCATCTTCGAATTCTTTGGGGTGCGGATCAGCAGTCTGAAAATTGTCGGCGGTATCATCTTTTTCATGCTGGGATTTGACCTGCTCAATGCCCGCCTCTCCTCCATCAAGAATGAGCCTGTAAAGGTGCGAGAGGAGTACTCGCGGGATATTGCGATCACGCCACTGGCCATCCCGATTCTCTGTGGGCCGGGTGCGCTGGCCAATGTGGTCATCCTGGCGCACGAGGCTGCCAATGTGGTGCAGAAAATAGGCCTGCTGGCGGCTGCCCTGGCGGTGATCGGGGCGAACTTTGCGGGTTTGCTTGGTGCATCATCACTGATGCGCTGGCTGGGAGAAAGTGGCAACAAGGTCATGATGCGCATCATGGGGCTGATCATGATGGTCATCGCTGTTGAATTTTTCTTTGCCGGACTCGTGCCCCGCTTGCAGGAGCTGGGCCTGACACTGCACAATGGCTGAAACCTGACAGAACAAGAAAGGAGACGGATATGGGGTTTATCGGGTTTCTCATGGGACTGGCCATCATCTGGCTGCTCTGGAACATCATGCGCAATACGGCGGATGCGCTGGACAAGCAGACGGCGCTGCAGTACGAGGTGGTAGCGCTGGAAAAGCGTGTGGATGAACTGCTGGATGCCCTGCGCACCAATGCCGCACAAGAGGCCGGGGTCGAGGCACTCAGGGTGAACGTCAACCGTGCCAGCATGACGGCCCTGACAGGGCTGCCCGGTGTGGGCCGTGTCATGGCCAAACGCATCGTGGAAGGGCGCCCCTATGCCGGTCCGGATGACCTGCTCAGGCTCGAAGGCATGACACAGGAGCTTTTGGAAAGCCTCCGGGACCGGCTCGAGTTCTAATCTCCGCTATCTTGGGAAACCGCCTCGCGCAGGGCCTTGCCCGGCCGGAAGACGACGGCCCGGTGGGCCTCGATCCTCATGGGGGCGCCGGTTTGCGGATGTCGCCCGCTGCGCGCTGGCCGGTCGACAATGCTGAAGCGCCCAAAGCGCGTCAATGCCACGTCTTCTCCGCGCGTCAGCGTCCACATCATGGTATCGGTCAGAGCCGTCAGTACCTCGCGACTCTTGCTTCGTGACAGCCCTGTGCGGTCAGCAATGGCCGCTGCCAGATCGGTTTTTTTCATCTGTCCCTGCCTGGTTGTCGGGTGATATCGGTTGCTCGACAATGTAACAAAACGAATGTTTTGGTGTGTTTGTGCCAACTTTCGTTTCGCTTTGTGTCGCCTTTCTCACAAATCCCCCAGCGCATTGGTCATAATGCCGAGAGGCAGATCAAACGACTGTTTAAGCTCAGCGAAACAAGAATAACCGGAGGCTAGCGTGAGGGACTCTCAAAGGCAAGCGGCGCGGTGGATGCGTAATACATTAATCGTGCTCATGGCACTGGTGATGACCGGCTGTGCGCAGGTTCGTCAGATGATGTACAAGACCACCGGTGATGTCATGGTCATGTATGCCCAGGAAGTTCAGGTGCCTTACGTATTGACCACCCAGGACGTGGACATGAACTGCGGCATGTCCCAGGCCCTGACGCCGTTGCTGATGTCGTTCGGGCAGGTGCGCGGAGAACCCAACAAGCTGGGCGTTATGGTTTATGGCTCCGCCGGCATTTGTGCCGAAGCGCGCGCAAGAGAAGAGGGGTTGCGCTACCTCCGGGCCATCAAGGCGCAGGACCCCAACGAAGCGGAAGATGCGCTGGCTGCACAGAAGCGCTGGCACGTACTGGCGGCCGAGCGCAATTACACCGCCTACAAGCATCTCGTGGCGGCTTTCGGGGAGCCGGGGGGCGAGTGTCCGGCACTGAAGGAAGATTTTGATCAGCTGATCTATCTGATGGGGTTGCTGTCGGGCCTTCAGGCGCTCAATAACGAAATTGCCTCGACGACCTCGGTGGGCGTGCCGAAGAATGTGGCCGCCAAGGCCGAACGCGCCGCAGGTTGTCTGGATGACAAGAAGTGGTGGGGTGCACCCATGGCCCTCAAGGCGACAGTCTGGGCCTTGCTTCCGGGCGCGACGCCCAAGGGCGAGGACCCATGGCTGCGGCTGGAAAACGCCGCAAAGATCGGTGAGCGCAAGCGCGTGCGCCTGGCTCACGTTTTCTGGGCCCTGGCGGCCCAATCGCAAGGTAAGACGGACGTTGTCAAAGACGTAATCCGACGCCACGCCAAAGCAAAGCATAAAAAGATGGCGAAGCCGAAGTACCGTTTCGTGGATGAACTGGCCACCAGCCTCCTGCTGGCGATTTCCGACGAAATGTGGACCGAGGCCACCGGACACCGTACCCCGGCAGGGGCTTTCGGAACCTTCTGGGACGACCAGAAGGCACCGCCCGCCGAAACGGTGGATCTGGACGATCTGTTATAAACGCCAACGCACAGAAGAGGACAACTCATCATGGCAACGCTCAATACTTTCCTGCGCCAGGCGCTGGCAGCCGGCGTGCTCGCCGCTGTATCGTTCAGTGCTCACGCTGAACTGCCCAAGCGCTCTTTCTGTATATTTGACCCCATTGGTGCCAATGGCCCGCTTTTCAATGTCATGAAATCCGCCAAGCCGGCGGCTCTCAAATGGGGGGTCGAGCTGGAGATGCGCGCCTATACGGACGAGAAAATCGCAGCCGAGGACTTCAAGGCGGGCCAATGTGATTCGGTACTGCTCACGGGGACGCGAGCACGCGATTTCAACAAGTTTACCGGATCGCTTGAAGCCATGGGCGCCATCCAGAGTGATGCGCAGATGAAAATGCTGTTGCAGACACTCAGTGGGCCGAAGGCTGCCAAGCTGATGCGCAGCGGGGACTACGAGGTGGCGGGCATTTTGCCAGCCGGGGCGATTTACCTGTTCACGCGTGATCGCAGCATCGACACGGTCGAGGAGCTTCAGGGCAAGAAGGTGGCCACACTGGATTATGATCAGGCGTCCCTGACCATGGTGCGCAAGGTAGGCGCGTCGGTGGTGGGGGCCAGCTCGGCCAACTTCGCCGGCAAGTTCAACAACGGCAGTGTGGATATTGCCTATGCACCGGCCGTTGCCTACACACCGCTGGAACTTTACAAGGGCACGCAGCCCAATGGGGGGGTCTTCAACTACAAGATCGCCCAGATGAATTTCCAGATCATCATCCGTCCGGACCGCTTCCCGGAAGGGTATGGCCAGAAATCCCGCGAATA
>RFIV01000217.1 GCA_003695085.1 Gammaproteobacteria bacterium | reverse complement strand
GCGGCATGGAGAGAGCGTTGCTGTCAGGCAGAGGACAGCACTCGTAACCGTGTGGTATCGGACAAGGATTTGCTGGCCATCGTGGAACATATGCCGCGAACACGGGATCAGTTGGCGGGCGTGACCAGTCTGCGAGGCGCGGGCTTGCGCAAGCGGGCCGGAGACATTCTGGCTATTCTCGGCGATGCATCCGTACCCGACGCGCCGACTCACGGATTGATTGCTCAGCCCTTGCCTCGCGAGTTGAAGCCGCTGCTGGCAAGTTACCGCCAGGCAGCCGAACGCCTGAGCCAGGCTCAGGGCTGGCCGCAGTCCCTGGTGTATGATCGCAAAACACTCGAAGCACTGGCCTCTGGTCGGCTCCATCCCGGGCAGAGTGGTTGGCGTCAGCCTTTCATCGAACAGTTATTGAATGAGGTAGAGCAGCATGAGCACTCCTGAGCGGCGAATTGTGTCTGTTTTCAAAAGCAGTCGTCGGGATGAAACTTATGTGTATGTAGACAAAAAGGCCGGCGCTGACGCGATCCCCGAGGCGCTGAGAGCGCATTTTGGCGAGCCGGTTCACGTCATGGACCTCTTGCTCACTCCGGACCGGAAGCTGGCGCGCGTGTCGGCCACGGAAGTTCTGGAAGCGATCGAGGACAAGGGGTTGTATTTGCAAATGCCACCCCCTCCCGAGGAGGAGTGCCGGCCGGTTATCGAGGCGGCAGAGCGGTACAAGGCATTCTCGCGTAGTGCACATGAAGACTGAGGCATCTGGCTCTGAGAAATGGTGGGAGCAGCCACTCGAAACGTTCACACATGAACAGTGGGAGGCGCTCTGCGATGGTTGTGGAAAATGCTGCCTGAACAAGCTTCAGGAAGAAGAGGCGGGCCCTGTGTACTTTGTGCGGGCCGCCTGTACCTATCTGGATTTGACCCGAGGCGGCTGTTCGGTCTATGACCAGCGTCTTCACCGGCGTCCGGAATGCCTCGAGCTGACACAAGAAAACCTTGGCAGCATGATAGAATGGTTGCCTCGTACCTGTGCGTATCGATTGGTGTATCTGAATCAATCACTGCCGGACTGGCACCCGCTGCTGACAGGCGATCGCTCGTCCGTAAACAAGGCCGGGCACGCAGCCTGGACCGGTGCAGTCAATGAAGAGGCCGTGCCGGAAGAAGAATGGGAGTTGCTGATCTGGGAGGATATAGACCATGGGGTTTGATGGTGCCATGTACAATCTGCTTGCCTGGTCGGTCTACCTGCTCACAGCGACCATTCTGTATGCGTGCCTGTGGCCGCTTTGGAAGCGCATTGGCAACCGGAAACTGAATCTTGGCTTGCGTGCCCTGTACGTCTGGCTCTTCTTCACCCCGGCATTTTCAGCGGCCAAAGGGTTTGCCATTGCACCGGCATTCATGGTCGCAGGCTACAGCGCTATCCAGAATGACGACAGCATGATGCTGCAGGCAGGACTGTTTTACCTGGCCAGTGCAGCGCTCTTCCTGTGCATTTTTGTCATTGATCGGGCGGCTCACGCCTTGCTGCATCCGGCCCCACCAAAAGCCAAACAGGCTCAGCGAGTTACGCCCCGCATTTAAAGCCCGGACTTGAAAAACGCATTGTAGTTCCTGAAAAAACTGCTATACCTATAGACTGAACGAAAACGTTTCAGGACGAACCTATGTATCTGCTTTCGGCGCGGCGTGCTTTTTGCCTTGTATGGGTATTGGGCTATTTGCTTTTTCAGGCGGGGTTGTCTCATTCGGCACTGAAGTTGCCGGAGAATCCGGATGTTCGCGTTATAGTCGACATCTCGGGCAGCATGAAGAAGAATGATCCGGAGAACCTCCGCCGGCCCGCCGTTCGGCTGATTTCAAGCCTGATCCCGGAAGGCAGCCAAGCCGGACTCTGGACGTTTGGCCAGTACGTCAACATGCTCGTCAAACACCGTCCTGTTGACCCTGCCTGGAAGGACGAGGTGCTCAAGGCCTCTGAGAAAATCAATTCCGTCGCACTTTTTACCAATATCGGCGCTGCGCTGGAAAAAGCGACCGATGACTTCTCAGGCGGCAAGACCTTTCCGAACACGCACATTATCCTGCTCAGTGACGGGATGGTGGATATCTCGAAGAACCCCGAAGAGAACATTGCTGAGCGCCGGCGCATCCTGAGCGAGGTTCTGCCCCGGATCAAGGCGGCAGGCGCGACCGTTCACACCATTGCCCTGTCTGACAATGCGGACAAGGGCTTGCTCGAGACCCTGGCGCTGGAGACCGGGGGGATGGCCGTCATTGCGAACAGTGCCGAAGAACTCAGTCAGGTATTTCTGGAGACCCTGGATCAGGCTGTTCCTGCTGAAGAAGTCCCTATCAAGGGCAATACATTTGAAATTGATTCGACCGTTGAAGAGTTTACAGCGCTGCTGTTCAGGGCACCGGGCGCGCCGGCAACCGAGCTGCTGGATCCCTCCGGCAAGAGTTTGACGGCGGCGGAGCATGGCGATGATGTCAACTGGCTCAGCGAGTCAGGTTTTGATCTGATTACTGTCAAGCGGCCCTTTGAGGGCAACTGGACGCTCAACGCTACGCCGGCGCCGGGCAGCCGGGTCACCGTGGTGTCCAATCTCAGAATGGTCATGGCGAAATTGCCGGCCAATTTCTATGC
>RFIV01000017.1 GCA_003695085.1 Gammaproteobacteria bacterium | reverse complement strand
GCCGGACTTGACCTTGACCCAGAGTTCAAGGCGAACATGCTGACCGAGAAAGCGCTCGATGTCCTTGCGGGCATCCGTCCCCACGCGCTTGATCTTGCTGCCCCGCTCACCAATGACAATACGCTTCTGGCTTTCCTTCTCGACCAGAACCAGTGCGTGAATCAGCACCCGCTTGCCTTCATCCCTGAACTGTTCGATTTCCACTGTCAGATCGTAGGGCACTTCATCGCCGAGATTGCGCATGAGTTTTTCCCGCACCAGCTCGGCCACCACAAAGCGCTCCGAGCGATCCGTCAACTGATCTTCGGGGAAGAAATGGATGCTCTCCGGCAGCAGCCGGGCCACTGCAGCTTCAAGCTGATCCACGTTGATGCCCTTCTCGGCCGAGATGGGGACCACTTCATCGCAAGGCAGTACAGCGTTGACGCGCTCGATCACCGGCAAGAGTGAACGCTTGTCCTTGATCAGATCCACCTTGTTGATCGCCAGTATGCGCGGCCGACGGATCTTGGCAATCTGCTCCGCCACCCACTGATCCTCATCTGTCCAGACATGACGCTCGACGACGAACACAATCACGTCGGCATCCTTGAGCGCCTGATAGGCTGCCCGGTTCATGACCTTGTTCAGCGCCTTGCGCTCGGACAGATGAATGCCCGGCGTATCCACATAGACAAACTGGTTGGGGCCTTCGGTCTTGATGCCCAGGATCTGATGCCGGGTGGTTTGGGCCTTGCGACAGGTAATGCTGAGTTTCTGCCCGAGAATGTGGTTGAGCAGCGTGCTCTTGCCCACATTGGGTCGTCCGACAATTGCCACATACCCACAACGGGTGGCTGCGTTCATACCGCCTCTCCAAGCTGTTTCAGGGCCGCCGCAGCAGCCCTCTGTTCCGCCTGACGGCGACTGCTGCCCTTCGCCACCAGCGGGGCGTCCAGACCTTCCACTGCACAGCTGACCGTAAAGGTTTGCGCATGCGCCTGCCCGGTGACATCGATGACCTCATAGCGCGGCAGCGCTCGACGCCGGCCCTGCAAGTATTCCTGCAAGCGCGTCTTGGGATCCTTCTGCGGCCGGGACAAATCAAGCGCCTGAATCCGCGACTCGAACCAGGCCAGTATCCGGCCCTGACAGGTGACGATGTCGCTGTCCAGATAAATGGCACCGATGATGGATTCGACCGCATCCGCGAGAATGGAGTCCCGGCGGAAACCGCCGCTTTTCATCTCGCCCGGTCCCAGGCGTATATATTCACCCAACTGAAACTCCCGGCCGATCTCGGCCAGGGTATCGCCCTTGACCAGGCGCGCGCGCAAGCGCGAAAGCTGGCCTTCCCGGGCATCGGGCACATACTCGTAAAGACGGGCGGCAATCGTGAAGTTGAGAATGGAATCGCCCAGAAACTCCAGGCGCTCGTTGTTCTGGCTACCCAGACTTCGGTGGGTCAGGGCCAGTTGAAGCAGGTCAGGGTTCTTGAAATGATAGCCCAGCTGCTTTTCAAGACGTGCGTAGGATGCGCTCACTTTTGCGATGAATCGAAGTGTTCTTTGAAGGTCAGTACCGCATCGATATTCTTGACGATGTGCGTCCTGACTTCATAGTTGACGTCTATCAGGACCTTGCCGTCTTCCTGGCGGATCTTGACATGCTTGGGATCAAAGTCCCGGATATTGTTGATGGACAGGCGCTTTTCAAAGCGACTCATGATATCGCCCGGGGACAGCTCGTTCAGATCACGTTCCTGAGCCAGCTCCTTGAGCGCCGACCGGATGGCAAAGTGATCGATGTAGATCGGCACAATCTTGACGCCGACCGTAATCAATGAGGCGCCGATGAGCATGTAGAACATCAGCGACCACATGGACAATCCCGCTTGACGCGAACGCATACAGTCTCTCCTTGTCACTCGATGGGCCCAAAACGCTTGAAGGACGGCAGCGAAGGCAGATCCTCCAGATGCATCCAGATGAAAAAGGCACGGCCCACCAGATTCTTTTCGGGTACAAAGCCGATGAAACGGCTGTCCGAGCTGTTGTCCCGGTTATCCCCCATCATAAAGTAATTTCCTTCGGGCACAACATAGGTGCCGTCACCGGCGATCTGATTGGGAATGCGGGTAATAATCTGGTGCTTCACACCCTCCAGGTTTTCCTCATACCAGATCTCTTGCGGTGACTCCGGGGGCCAGGCCTGCAGCAGGCGCTTTTCCACCCGCTTGCCATTGATCCACAGGGTGTTATTGTGAATCTCAATGGTATCTCCCGGCAGCCCGACCACGCGCTTGATAAAGTGGGTCTTGTTATCCTGCGGGTTATAGAACACGACCACATCTCCGCGTTTGGGCTCACCGACATCCAGAATCTTGGTCTGCAGTACGGGCAGCTTCAGCCCATAGTCATACTTGTTGACCAGAATGAAATCTCCCACCTGCAGAGTGGGAAGCATGGACCCGGACGGTATCTGAAACGGCTCGACGATCCATGCGCGGATCACCAGCACCACAGCCAGTACCGGGAAGAAGGCCCGGCAATTCTCCACCAGCCAGGGTTCGCCGGGGCGCTTGCCATCCTCGTCCGGTTCGGCAGACAGCCCCTGCGCTTCAAGAGCAGCTTTGCGTCTGGGCGCGAAGAATGCGGCATCCACCGCCCATACCAGCCCCGTCCCCAGCGTCAGGAGGGTGATGACCAATGAAAAATCGATATCCATGGGACTCCTTTACTTGTCCACCTTGAGTACAGCCAGGAAGGCGTCCTGCGGAATCTCCACCTTGCCCACCTGCTTCATGCGCTTCTTGCCTTCTTTCTGCTTGGCCAGCAGCTTCTTCTTGCGGCTCACGTCCCCGCCATAGCACTTGGCCAGAACGTTCTTGCGCAGCGCCTTGACCGTCGTGCGTGCCACAATTTGCCCGCCAATGGCCGCCTGAACGGCCACATCGAACATCTGCCGGGGAATCAGCTCCTTCATCTTCTCGGCCAGCTGACGCCCCTTGTACTGGGCGTTATCCTTGTGCACGATCAGCGCCAGAGCATCCACCTTCTCGCCGTTGATCAGGATATCCAGCCGCACCAGATTTGCTGCCTGAAAGCGCACAAAATGGTAATCCAGCGATGCAAATCCACGCGAGACCGACTTGAGGCGGTCAAAAAAGTCCAGCACGACCTCTGCCATCGGCAGTTCGTAGCTGAGTGACACCTGATTTCCCAGGAACTGCATGTTCTTCTGCACGCCCCGGCGCTCCACGCACAGGCTGATCACGTTGCCCAGGTAATCCTGAGGTACCAGAATGTTGGCCTCGACGATGGGCTCACGCATTTCCTCGATCAGCCCCGGATCCGGCAGCCGCGAGGGGTTGTCCACTTTCAGCACTTCACCTTTCTTGGTTTCCACCTCATACACCACCGTGGGCGCGGTGGTGATCAGATCCAGGTCGTATTCGCGCTCCAGCCGCTCCTGAATGATCTCCATGTGCAGCATGCCGAGGAAACCGCAGCGGAAACCAAAGCCCAGCGCATCGGAGACTTCCGGCTCGTAGAACAGCGAGGCATCGTTCAGCGTCAGCTTTTCCAACGCATCCCGGAAATCATCGTAATCGTCAGAATTGACCGGAAACAGCCCGGCATAGACTTGCGGCTGCACTTTCTTGAAACCCGGCAGGGCTTCCACGTCCGGTGTATTGGCGTGGGTGATGGTATCGCCCACAGGCGCGCCGTGAATATCCTTGATACCGGCGACAACAAAGCCGACTTCACCCGTGCCGAGGCTGTCCTGCTCGATACGCTTGGGAGTAAAGACGCCCACGGCATCCACCAGCTCGGTTTTACCGGTGGACTTGACCAGTATCCGGTCGCCCTTTTTCAAGCGGCCGTTCTTGACCCGCACCAGCGACACAACCCCCAGGTAATTGTCGAACCAGGAGTCGATGATCAGGGCCTGCAGGGGGCCGTCCTCATCGCCTTCGGGGGGCGGAATGCGGTGGACAATTTCCTCCAGGACCTCTTCGACCCCCATGCCGGACTTGGCGCTGCACTTGACGGCATCGGTCGCGTCAATCCCGATAATTTCCTCGATTTCCTGACGCACACGCTCGGGCTCGGCCTGCGGCAGGTCCATCTTGTTCAGCACGGGCAGCACTTCCAGCCCCATCTCGATAGCGGTGTAGCAGTTGGCCACGGACTGAGCCTCCACGCCCTGCCCGGCGTCCACCACGAGCAAGGCACCTTCACATGCAGCCAGTGACCGGGAAACCTCGTAGCTGAAATCCACGTGTCCGGGCGTATCGATAAAGTTGAGCTGGTAAGTCCGGCCATCCTTGGCGGTGTAATTCAGCGTCACGCTCTGGGCCTTGATGGTGATCCCGCGCTCACGCTCGATATCCATGGAGTCCAGCACCTGCTCGGCCATTTCACGCTCGGTCAGGCCTCCGCAGATCTGGATGAAGCGATCTGCGAGCGTCGACTTGCCGTGATCAATATGGGCAATGATGGAAAAATTTCGGATATGACTGAGGTTACTCACCAAGGACTCTCACTGTGGATGCTGAAACCGCGCAATTTTAGCCTATTTGCACAGGCTATTCACCCGGTTCTGTGCGTCCAGGTGACAACGGCCCCCTGACCGCGTCCCACAAGAGCTGACCTTGCCGCCAGATGCGCAACCGCAGTCGCTCACCATGCGCAGGCAGTCCCGGCCAGTCGTCCATCCTTTTGAGCGGCTGGCCATTGGCCAGCAGAAGAATATCGCCGGGCTGCAGATGCATCGCCCACGGGCTGTCCGGCTGAACGCCATCCACCCGGAGGCCCCAGCTCAGGCCGGACTGCTCGAGCTGTGCTTCAGGCACTTCACTCAGCGAAAGGCTGCTGTCCATGCCGGCTGCCCCTTCACGCCCGGCATCAAGCTCTCCAAGAGCCAGCAACAGTGTGTGCGCTTCACCTTCGCGCCATACCTTCAGTCTCACCTCATCACCGGGCCGGGTGCCGCCCACCAAAGGCGGCAATGCATTCGAGCGCTCGACCGGCGTGCCATTGAAGTCCAGAATGATGTCACCCACCTTCAAACCACCCGCATCAGCCGGTGATCCGTCCAGCACGTCCCGCACGCGCGCACCCGCCGGCCGCTCCAGCCCCACTTCGCTGGCCAGATTGGCATCCACATCCTCGATGACCACGCCCAACCAGCCCCGATGGACGGTTCCGCCATCCTGTAATTGCGCAACAACCTGCATGGCCGTATCGATCGGGATCGCAAATGAAACGCCCATGAACCCGCCGGAGCGGGTGTAGATCTGGGCATTGATTCCCACCACTTCCCCTTCCAGATTGAATAACGGCCCGCCGCTGTTACCGGGGTTGATCGCCACATCGGTCTGAATGAAGGGTACATAGTTCTCGTTGGGCAGCGAACGGCCCAGCGCACTCACGATGCCCGCCGTCACACTGTGCTCGAACCCGAAAGGCGAGCCGATGGCAAGCACCCATTCGCCGACTTTCAGATTCTGGCTGCGGCCGATCTTCACCACCGGAAGCTGCTCACCTTCCACCTTGAGTACGGCCAGGTCGGAGCGCTCATCCTTGCCCAGCAGCGACGCCTGAAACTCCCGCCTGTCACTGAGCCGGACCCGTATGCGTTCGGCCTGAGCGACGACATGCCAGTTGGTCAGAATGACCCCGTCCGGGGACACTATGAACCCGGACCCTGTGGAAGGCCGGGAGGGCAGATCATGAGGCATGCCGAAGAAGCGCTTCAGAAAGTCTGGCTGTTCAGCCCCCTCATGCCCCTCTGTCATGGACTGAATATTGACCACGCCCGGTGCCACCTGTTCCACCAGCCCGGTGAAGTCAGGCAATGATCGGGCGCATGCGGGTGCAGCCACCATGGCCGCAAGAACAAAACTCAGAAGTACGCGCACTGTCTCAGCTCCGGTGTCCTTGCATGAGCATAGCACACTGGCCTCACAAGCGGCGCAGAATCCGGGGCATGAGGTCATCAGGCTGAGCACGCCGTGCGCAGCGCCGGGCCCATCCCAGGCCGGCGGCCAGACCCAGCACGCCCGAGACGAGCTGCCCACCCTCTCCCAGACCGCTCGCAGCGGCCAGCCCTGCG
Organism: Gammaproteobacteria bacterium; assembly: GCA_003695085.1. Lineage (GTDB taxonomy): Bacteria > Pseudomonadota > Gammaproteobacteria > Pseudomonadales > Oleiphilaceae > Thermohahella. The sequence goes on along the minus strand of RFIV01000017.1, from coordinate 3,384 downwards.
CCCGCGACCAACCCCGCCAGCGGCACGAGATACAGTGTAAATGCACCGCCCAGCAAGGTCTCTTCCTGCAGTCCGATCTCGACCCGATCTCCCGGACTCAGTCCGTCCAGCCCGGTTGCCTCAATCTGACACGTGCGCTGCCCTCCCATGTCAGCCAGCGCGCCATTCGGGCACTCGCTTCGCGCCGCGCAGTGCCCGCACGCGCTTTTTTGGAGCGTCTCCACGCGCACGCGATCGCCCTGAACACTGACGACAATCGCTGGCTCACGTATCATGGCGCCTCTCCGACTGACAGGGCGATCTTGCGTGCTGTGGCCAGGGGCACTTCGCCGACTACCGTGATACGGCGCTTGTCGCCATTGAGCCGCCGCACCGTGGTATAGGCCACCGAAGCCCCCATGCGCATGCCCCCTTCAGGCATGGCTTCATCTGCCGGCTCGGCGAAGATGGTCAAGGCCGCCAGACCATCACTGTAGGTCTGTGCCAGCGTATCCATGGGGTCAGGCTTGCCGCTGATCTCCGTGGTCGCGCGCACAAAACCGTCAGGCAACCAGCCCGGTGCCCAGCGCTTGCCCGGACCTTCAGCCTGCGCACTTGCCACGTCCGTGACGTGCTGCACAACCTGACGCCCGTCAGGGACCTGGAATGCCTTGTCATCAAATACCGGGTCCAGCGTCAGCGATGTGAAATGAAAATGCTCGAGCGCGTCCCCGTCATGATCCAGGATCAGTGACTTGACCAGCAGCCCGGTCTGCTTTTCCAACCACAGGCGGTAACTGTAGCGCCATGCGTCACGCGCCATCAGCGCCAACTCGACCGCCTCGACACCTGCCACGCGATCCGTACCCACCACGTTCACGTCATAGAACTTGTCCATGGGCTCAACGCCGAGGATCGCGCCGCCAAAAGGTCCTCCCGGCAACGCCTGCCGCAACGCCACCTGCCGCTGATCAGGAAATACGCAGATCACCTGGTCTCCGGTGCGCACAATTTCACGGCGATCGCCATCCAGTGCAATCAGCCGCTCCTGCTCCAGGCCCGCAACATTACGATGCAGAATGCGCATGCTCGTCATGTCATTGCCCCGGCTGTACACAAACACACCTTCAAACGAGGCCTGTTGCCTGGCCTGCGTCATCTTCATCAGCCAGTTTCGTGCATCAGGCGCCATGCCCCAGGCCGGAAGCAGGAGGCTCCATAACAATACGGTGATACCAATGCGGCGGGTAACCCCCACGTTACTCCCCTTGTATGTCAAAGGCATTCAGGCGGGCATAGGCCACCAGCTGCCCGGTGTTCATGGCTGCATACTGCAGATGTTTCATGAGGTGAGTCTCCAGCGCGCTGGGCGGCGGCCCGCCGACCGAAGCCACCTGATCGACCGGTGCAGACCCGGCATCCGGGCGGATCACCCAGACGGCCGCGACCAGCAGAGCAGCCACGGCCGCGCCCAGAGGCCAGCGATAGCGTGAAGCTGGCGGACCGTCCACCGTTTTGCCGGGCATGTTGTCCGGCGCAGCAGGCTGAGCCGGGCTTGCAACCGGCCCCGTGCGCTCCGCATCATTTGCCTCGCCATCCAGCCCTGCGTTGATCCCTTCCAGAAGATCCACCGTTGACCAATCATGCTCCTCATCACGCATCAGGGCACGCACCTGTTGATAACGGCACCAGGTGGCCTGCACCTCGTTCTGATCGTCATGCATCAGCACGCGCCGGATTTCCAGCTCCGTGGCCTCATCATCCATCAGGGCTGACAAGGACTCTTTGATTCGATCACTCATGCGCTGTGTCCTCCGGGGTGACGCGAAGATGAAGGTGCGTCCAGCAAGTGGGCAATCTGCTTGTCCACAGCATCCCGCGCACGAAAGATACGCGAGCGCACTGTGCCCACCGGGCACTCCATCACCTTCGAGATATCTTCATAACTCATGCCATCAAACTCGCGCAACATCAGCGCGACGCGCAGATCCTCCGGCAAGCTGTCAATGGCCGCCTGAATGGCCGCCTGCAATTGCTGGCGACGCAAACGGGCTTCCGGGTCATCATGGGTTTGCAGCCCCTCACTACCGGCATAATGCATCGCCTCTCCGGCATCCACATCGGTACCCGGAGGTCGGCGACTGGCCGCCGCCAGGTGATTCTTGGCCGTATTGGCGGCAATCCGGTACAGCCAGGTATAGAAGCCGCTGTCCCCGCGAAAGTTGGGCAGTGCACGATACGCCTTGATGAACGCCTCCTGCGCCACATCCTTCACCTCATGCGGGTCATGGATGAAACGGGCAATCAGGGCCAGAATCCGGCTCTGATACTTGCGCACCAGCAAATCAAACGCTCGCCGGTCTCCTCGCTGAACGCGGGCTACCAGTTGAGCATCCGTCTCCGATGCCGGGGCTTCACTCAAGACTTCTCTCCTTTGCCGAATCTGGTCCAGATCGGTAATTTTACTCGCGGCCGCCATGACCCTCTCCTGACTGTCTGGTCTGGAGAGTAAGACCTCCGCCTTCGCCTATAGTTCCCGACGGGCACTGGTGGTAGTATACCGCAATTATTTCGGCTGAACCCTGATCGCCTCATGAGCACCTCTCTGGACTTTGATGTACTGATCATCGGAAGCGGCGCCGCCGGCCTCACCGCGGCGCTGAACCTGCCGGACACCTGCCGGGTGGCCGTTGTCTCCAAGTCTGCCCTGACCAGCGGCGCCACACTGTGGGCACAAGGCGGTATCGCTGCTGTGCTGGACGATGCCGACAGCCTCGAGGCCCACGTTCAGGATACGCTTCGGGCCGGCGCCGGGCTCTGCCATGAGGATGCCGTCCGCTATACCGTTGAACACGGACGCGAGGCCATCGAATGGCTGATCGACCAGGGCGTTGACTTCACCCGTGATGACTCGGGCGAACAGGCGCTGGGGTATCACCTGACACGGGAAGGCGGACACAGTCATCGCCGCATCATCCACTCTGCCGATGCCACCGGCCGGGCAGTGTCCAACACGCTCGTGGACCGGGTGCAGGAAGCCCCGCACATCACGCTGCTCGAAAACCGCACCTGTGTGGATCTCATCACACATGCCAAGCTGTTCCTCCCGGGTAACCGCGTGGTGGGCGCCTACCTGCTCAACCGCACGAATCAGACGGTTGAAACCGTGCGCGCGCGCTTCGTGGTGCTGGCCACCGGCGGCGCAAGCAGCGTATACCTGTATGCCAGCAACCCGGAAGTCTCGACCGGGGACGGCATTGCCATGGCCTGGCGGGCCGGATGCCGCGTGGCGAACATGGAGTTCAACCAGTTTCATCCGACCTGCCTCTATCACCCGGATGCCCGGGCCGTTCTGATTTCAGAGGCCGTCAGGGGTGAAGGCGGCGTTCTGACCCTGCCCAATGG
>RFIV01000216.1 GCA_003695085.1 Gammaproteobacteria bacterium | reverse complement strand
GTCAACTACGCCATTGATCTGCATACCGGTGCCGTGCACCGGAGCAACCTGCCCCAGATCCGCGTTCACCTGGACAACCCGGCCGCTGCAGACATGGCACAGGCCTTTGGTGTCCCGGTCATGCTCAATGCCGAGATTCGCGATGGCTCACTGCGTGGTACCGGTGATGATCTTGGCATCCCGATCATCACCTATGAAGCCGGCGAGGCGCTGCGCTTTGATGAAACAGCGATTGTGGCAGGTGTCAATGGCGTCCGCAGTGTCATGCACCATCTTGGCATGATCCGCAAGCGGGCATCCAGCAAACTGGTGGAACCGGCGCTGGCACGTTCCTCATCGTGGGTGCGGGCACCTGCAGACGGCTTCTTTCGGCCCTCGGCACAACTGGGTGACCGCGTGCGCAAGGGCGATACCATCGGGCATGTTTCCGGTCCGCTGGATGCCACCGGCGAGCCGGTAATCGCTGCCGCCAGTGGACTGATCATCGGCATGAACAATCTGCCACAGGTGTATGAGGGCGAAGCCCTTTACCATATCGCCCGTTTCGAAAGCGTGCGTGAGGCCGAATCCATCGTGGACACCTTCCACGCCCAACTGGAAGAAGACATCAACGACAACTGAGCGCGGGCGCAGTGTCGCCCGCTTCAGACATCTCCCGGTACTTCGCGCACCCAGCCGGCCAGCATCTTTTCAATGGGCGCATCGCCGGCCACATTCCTGAACCGCAGCACATCGGGCACGGTCTGAACGCTGACAACCAGAGGCCCTCGCTGAGCGTGGATCAACCGGACCGAAGCAAAATCCAGTCCCAGCACCCTTGAAGCCTGTACGGCGGCCTCGCGCAGCGATTTGGTAATCTTTCCGACGCACCATTCCGGTTGGGTACTGTCACTGCCCAACGCAGCGCCGCGGCGCTCAAGCACGCTCAGCAGTTTTCCGTGGGACACCAGACACTCGTGCGCCACATCACCGGCTTCCTTCACATACTCCTGAACGAGTACTTGCGCATCCAGCCCGACAAAGGCTTCTATAACACTTTCTGCGGCCTTCGTCGTTTCCGCAAGCACGCTCGAGCGCGTCTGACCATCCTTGAGAATCTTGATCACCACCGGCGCACCCCCGACCATTCGAATGAGGTCGTTGACGTCATCGGGCTTGTGGGCAAATCCGGTACTGGGCATGCCAATGCCCTTTCGCGCCATGAGTTGCAGTGACCGCAAGCGGTCACGCGCGCGCACAAGGGCCACGGACTCGTTGAGCGTTCTGACACCCATCATTTCAAACTGTCTCAGCACCGCCGCGCCATAAAAGGTATACCCCTTTCCGAACAGGGGTACCGCCAACCCAACGTTCCGGATATCCGACCCGTCCCGCCGCACCAGGGGTTGATGGGTCGCGATCCGCATGTAACACCGCAGAACATCCAGAACTTCCACTTCGTGCCCCAGACCTTGCAGCAGGCTGGCGATATAGCGCGTTTCCTCGCGAGGGCGGGTATGACACAGCAAAGCGATCTTCAAAACTCAGGCTCTCCCTGCAGGAAGGACTTGTCCGGAAACACGCTGAGCCGCCCCTCCATAGCGCGACGCCCCAGCAGCATGCGAAAACGCATGGTATCACGGTTGGTCAGCGTAAGTTCAATGGGCCAGCGTTGTGCCCCCAACACCATCACCGATTCAACCACAAACCGCACTTCCCGATGCCCACCTGAGTCGGACACCATTCGCCGGTCCTTGACCGGTGCCACACACTCAACCTCTGTTTCGAAGTCGTCCTGATGAGGGTGTACCCAGAACCGCACCCAGGGCGCCCCATCCTTGTCGAAGGACTCGACCCTGAACGCATGCAGACAGGAGGTTCTGGCACCGGTATCAACCTTTGCCTTGATATGAGGCAGCCCCAGGTCGGGCAGCGCCACCCACTCTCGCCAACCTACAGGCGTCAATTCATCCACTGCGTCTTTCCTTTTTTTGCGAGGTTACTACTGGCAGTCTAGCCGTCTCAGGCGGCGGCTGCACTGTCGCGAAAAACCAACCATGCCGCGAGCAGCAAGCAAACCGCGGCGGCAGCATAATTCCAGCTGAGTTTCGCCTTCATGTAGAACAGTGCAAAAGGCACAAACACCAGCAATGCGATGATTTCCTGAGTGATTTTCATCTGTTCCAACGTAAAGTACTGATGCCCCACCCGATTGGCCGGCACCTGAATCAGGTATTCCAGCAAGGCAATGCCCCAGCTGAACAGGGCAGCCAGCAGCCAGTGCTTGCCATTCATATCCCGCAGGTGGGCATACCAGGCAAAGGTCATGAAAGTGTTGCTGGCCAGCAGGCCAAGAAAGAACCAGACAGAGCTCATGGGCTTGCACTCCGACAGAACAGGCTGCGATAGTGTACGCCTGATTCACTTTCCGGCAATGGTTTTGACTACGTATGAAGATGCTTTGGGCCCTTCACGGGCAACTGCAGACGGACCGGGTCTGGAAACACCTGCCGCTGCCCGCCGGGTGGCAGCTCGAACCGGTTGACCTATGGGCAGACCGCCCGGTCAGCCTGACGGCCTTTGCCGGCGCACTCAACCGGCAGCGGCGCCTGACTCCCGGTGATACGCATGTACTGATGGGCTATTCCCTGGGCGGACGTCTGGCGATGGCGGCCGCCACGGCCGCGCCCGAACTCTGGCACGGGCTGGTAGTCGTTGCCGCACACCCGGGACTGACCTCGGTGGAAAAGCGCCTGGACGCACTGGCGAAAGACCGGCACTGGGCGCGTCGCTTTCGCGAGGAGCCGACAGAGACGGTACTGGATGACTGGTACGCGTTGCCCGTATTTGCCGGCATGCCACCGGCCTTGCGCTTTCAGCCTGGCAGTGCGCCAACAGATTTCATTGCCGAGGCCTATGACGCCTGGTCCAAGGGTCGGCAGCCCGATTACTCGGACGCACTCGGACACCTGCCGTTCCCGGTTCACTATATATCCGGCGCACAGGATGCCACCTACACCGCACTGGGCCAGCACCTGCACGCGTGCGCCCCGAACGTGCAGACGCATGTCATCGACGGTGCGGGACACCGGGTGCCCTGGGAGCAGCCGGCGGCCTTTGAGTACCTGCTGAACCAGATACTGACTTCCATGTAACCCACCTGCGTCAACCTAGCCTGTTTCGCCTGCCAACACGGTCAATGGCCTTGCGGCGTCGCCTCCGTCCTGAACGGTCAGGGCTTGGGCCGCACGCACGGCCTTTGCGCGGGCGGCTTCCACGCTTTCATCACGCGCCAGGGTTACGGCCATGCGGCGTCGCCCCTTTACTTCAGGCTTGCCGAACAGCCGCAGATGGGTATCCGGCTCGTTCAATGCATGCGCGACCCCGTCAAAGATTACCTGCTGGCTTTCGCCCTCCACCAGCACAGCGCAGGAGGCAGACGGCCCCTGCTGCCGGATAACCGGAATGGGCAAGCCCAGAATCGCGCGGGCGTGCAGCGCAAATTCGGACAGGTCCTGAGACACCAGGGTGACGAGCCCCGTGTCATGGGGGCGCGGACTGACTTCGGAGAACAAGGCGTGATCCCCCTTGATGAACAGCTCCACACCAAAGACACCGTAGCCCCCCAGCGCATTCGTGACTGCACGGGCAATGCGCTGGGCATCAGCCAGCGCGGCTTCACTCATGGGTTGAGGCTGCCAACTTTCACGGTAGTCCCCGTCCACCTGCACATGGCCTACAGGGACACAGAACGCGGTGCCCGACACCGAGCGCACCGTCAGCAGCGTTATTTCGTAGTCGAAATCAATGAACCCCTCGACGATCACCCGGCCCTTGCCGGCACGCCCGCCTTCCTGGGCATAAGCCCAGGCCGGCCCCATATCCGCCGCTTCACGGATGACACTCTGCCCCTTTCCTGAGCTGCTCATGATGGGCTTGACCACGC
>RFIV01000215.1 GCA_003695085.1 Gammaproteobacteria bacterium | reverse complement strand
TCCCTGAACAGCAGTCGCACCTGCAGCAGCCGCTGTTCGCCGGGCAGTGCAGTGGGTGCGTCCCACTCGGCCTCGATGAAAACGGGTGGCGTATCGGTTGCGGTGGTCGGCGTATCGGTTACCTGGATGGTCAGCGGTGAAGTCGACTGATCGCGCCAGCGGATGGGGGGAATGACCAGCGTGCCGGTTGTTTTGGGGATCAGCGTATATTCCCAGTAGATGCGTGTCTGGCTGACGTTGTTGGTAAACTGTATGGCATATCTCTGATCCTGAGTCAGAATCTCGAAGGTCTCTTCCAGCGTGCCGAGTTCGGGCTGAGGCACCTTGAGGGTATTGAGATCAAAGAGGCTGAAGGGTGCGTCATCCAGCAGGGCCTCGACAGTGAGGCGCAGTGTTTCATCTTTCTGCAGGTCGGCGCGATCGACGCTTGCCTTCAGTTCGCCATGGCTTGGGGTAATGGCCACCAGGGCCAGCATGAGCGTCAGCAGCATTCTTACCATATGGGCTCTCCTTCCTCCAGGCGGCTGCCTCGTTCCTGAGCGTGTAATTGAAACTTGCGTTGCAGCAGCGCGCCGGGGGTATCCGGTATACGGCGCAGCCACACCTCGGTCGGGTCTGTGGGCAGACCGGTGGCAGACTGCGCAGCAGCCTGAGTGTTCCCGGAGTCTTTTTCATGCGTGTCCGAATCTGCCTGGTGGGGCTTCGTGTCCGCCCTTGAGGGCGTATTGCCGGTGCGCGCATCGTTGGCGTGCGGGGAGGTATCGGCTGATGCCGGGCTTTTGCCCTCGCCGTCGCCGGAAGTCGCACGCGCGTCCGGGCGTGACGTCTGCGACGAGGCATCACGGGACGCTGCGCCAGAATCGTCAGACTGGCCTGAATGGTCCTGTGCCGTCTGGGGAGACTCTTCCTGATCAGTGCCGGCCTGAGCCGAAGACTGCCGCTGCAACTGATCAAGCAAGGCGAGGTTCTTGCGCGCCGCCTCCAGGCCGGGGTCGAGTGCCAGTGCACGCAGGTAGGCAGATCGTGCTTCGTCAAACTGACCCGCCTGTGCCAGGGCATTGCCACGATTATAGTGTCCTTCGGCTGTCGGGGCTTGTGCAAACACCCGGGCAGCTTCTGAGTACTGGCCGGCCCGATAAAGGGCGCTGCCCCGCAGCATGGGGTCGTCAGCCAGGCGACTGGCCTTTTCATATTCACCCTGCTGCAAGGCGTGCCAGGCGCGCTGATCGCGGTTTTGCCAGAGCGCCTCGAACTCCAGTGCATCAGCGGGCGACGGCGCCATGCTCATCATCAGCACCACCCACCCCGTAACGGCAAACCGGGGCATGAGAACCAGGCTCAGTATCACGACGGGCAGTACGAACCAGTAGCCAATATTGTGCGGCGGAAGTGGCCCCTCGGCTGTCATGGTGTGCAGGCCTGTATCCGGGCGAGTGAGCAGTGCGTCGATGTCCTCTTCGGTAACCGTCACACGATGCCAGCGCAGCCGCGTTTCCGAAGCCAGCTGTTCCAGGCGCGCCACGGGCAGAGCGGCCATGATGACAGTGCCGTTCTGTTCCAGAAAGCCCCGCTCGGGAATGGGTATCGGTGCGCCCGCGGCCGTCCCCATCGCCAGGAGGGTCGGTTGTCCCGGCCACTCGTCAAGCAGGCGGGTCAGGGTGGGCATGCGGGCCGCAGGCAGGTCGTCGGTGATGATCAGCAAGTCTGCTCCCCCGGTGCGTGCTGCCCATTGCCCGGCGAGCCGGATAGCACGATCCGGTCGGCTCCCCGGGAGGGGCATGATGGCAGGCGACAGATCCGGCAGCATGAGCTCAATGGAGGCATGATCCCGTGTGACCGGCACCACGCTGAAGGCGTCACCGGCATAAGCGATCAGACCCGCCGGGCGGTCGGGGATTTTCTTCAGGACATCCTGCAGCTTCTGGCGTGCGCGCTCAATGCGGCTGGGTGAAATGTCCCTGGCATACATCGACAAGGAGAGATCCAGGACGATGATCAGTGGGCGGGGGGCAACCTGCAGGTTCCTGTCCGGCGCAGGGACGGTCGGGCCAGCCAGCGCCAACAGGGTACACAGGCCCATGAAACGGATTATCCAGCGCATCCACACGGTGTGTCGGCTCTTGTCGCCGCTGAGCGAAAAAAGGCGCAACAGTTCAGGGTGCATGATCTGTCCGATTGTGCGCTCACTTCGGGACCAGGGCAGCCAGTCGGGTAGCCAGGGCAGGCAGATCAGCCCGGCAAGTACCCAGGGCCACTGAAACGTCAGCTCACCCATGTCGGCGCCTCCCGATGACAGAGGGTGTGAGCAGAACGACCCATGCCAGAATCAGCGGCCACATGAACAGCTCACGCACCGGGCGCAGGGATTGCGCCTGTACCTTGATGGGTTCAATGCGGTTCAGAGTTTCGTAGGCCAGTTCCAGCTCGGGGGTACTGCCGGCATTGAAGAAGAGACCGCTCGTTTGTTCTGCAATCTGGCGGAGCGTATCAGGGTCGGCAGAGCGGCCTCTGCGATCAGGTTCGCCAATGCCGACCGTGTGAATGCGGATACCATACCCCGCTGCACGCCGCGCGGCTTCTTCGGGGGGCACCTGTCCGGCAGTGTTGGCACCATCTGTCAGGAGAATCAGTACACGTTGAGATGCGGGCAAATCCCGCAGCTTCTTGATGCCCAGTCCGATTGCATCGCCGATGGCTGTGCGATCTCCGGCCATGCCCAGACGTGCTTCACTGAGCAGGGTGCGAACGGTTTGAATATCGAACGTCAACGGGGCATGCAAATAGGCCTGGCGACCGAAAACGATGAGGCCGACGCGATCCCCTTCACGCTGACTGAGAAAGTGATCCAGCACCCGTCTGACCACTTCCAGCCGCGACGCCCGGCGGCGATTCAGAATCATGTCTTGCTCGCCCATGCTGGGTGAGAGATCCACGGCCAGCATGAGGCTGCGGGCCGGCGCTTCCAGCCGGATGGGATCAGAGGGCAGGACAGGGCGGCTGAGTGCACAGATCAGCAGGGTCCAGAACAGCCACCAGCGAATACCGGGGCGTACCGGCTTCGATCCGTGTGCGGGGGAGGTGTGTGCAGGCCAGTCCGGCAGGTACAGCAATGGGCCGCTGGTTTTCGCGAGTTGACGAAAGGCGGGTAGCCGCCAGATCAACCAAGGAAGCGGGATCAGGGCCAGTATCCACCACCAGAGCAGCGTCACGGTTGCACCCGTTTGAGCCAGAGAAGCGCCGCCCGGTTCAGCTGTGGATCTGCAGGCACGCCAGCGTAAGGGGATTCGGCCAGTGCTTCCAGAGCCCCGGAGGTCTCGGGTGGCAGCCCGGGTGCGTGCGCGATCATCCAGTCGACCCAGTCCTGCCCGGACAGCGCTGCCGGGGCACGAAGCCAGCGGCAGGCAAAGGCATGCAGGGCGCGATTGAGCTGAGCCGGAGGGGGCTGTTTGTCCCGGATATGGCGGATCACGGCGCCTCGTGCGCGCCAGAAGGGCCATTTTCTCGCCAGCGCCCGCAACCCCCAAAGCATGCAAAGTATCGCGCCGATGACGAGCATCCAGATGCCCGGGGCCCAGGGCCAGCTGCCCGGAGGCGGCGGCAGTATGATGTCCTCAAGTGGCAGAGGCATGATGTGTTCCCTGAATCACTTCGGCAAACTGTTCGGCAACCGGTCTCGAGGTGTCCACACACAGGTGAGGCAGCCCGCGCCTGACCATGGATGCCCTGATGTGTGTCAGGCATTCCAGGCCGCCCAGATGTGCCTGCCCGCTGTGCCGACCGTTGGTTGCATGCACCACGGGGCCCTGAGCCAGTTGATCCACCGGATCCGTTATCAGCGCGATCACCGGAGCCAGGCGCTTTTGCATGGACTGAACCTGATCCAGCGCTTGCTCATCCAGTTGACTGGGGGATGTGAGGATGACCAGCGTGCCCCGGAGCTGCTTGAGTGCTTGCAGGGTGCTCAGCCATGCGGGCCATGGCGAAGGATCGACCGGTTGACCCGGCGCCAGCATCTGCTGCCGGGTGGCCAGCTGGTGAAGCGCTGTGATGAGGCCCCGGCGGTGGCGGACGGGGCGTGCTACGGATTCATGTGCGGATGAGACCCGTGTCAGACTCACGGGATCCTGAGCAAGGAAGGCCTGCCAGGCCAGAAACGCGGCACAGTCTGCTGCCGTGGCAGCACGGGTGCTCCAGCGCGAGCCGAAGAACAGGGCGGGTGTGAGGTCGACCGCAAGATACAGGCTGTCAGAATGCTCGGCCTCCCATGTTCTCACGTGCGGCTGACCCCGGCGCGCGGTCACCTTCCAGTCGAGGTCGCGTAACGGATCGCCGTAACGGTACGCACGGTGTTCGGCAAAGGTCATGCCCGAACCGGGACGGCGAGAGACATGAAAACCACTCTGCTGGCTCAGCGGGCGAGCCTGAAGCGGGGAGGGCAGGCTGCGTGCCGGTCCTTCGAGCGCAATCAGGCCGGGGAGCTCGGTGTAAGGGCGCGGCTCGGAATTCATGGGGCCGGGACGTGCTCCAGCAATTGTTGAATGAGCGAGTCGGCCGTCAGCCCCCTGGCTTCGGCAGCATAATGCAGAATCAGACGGTGGCGCAGCACATCTGCCAGCACGGCCTGAATATCGGATGGCGAGACATGATCCTTGCCCTGGAGCCAGGCGTGCGCCCGGGCACATCGATCCAGCGCCAGCGTCGCGCGGGGTGAAGCGCCGTAGGCCAGCTGATCCGTGAGTTCGGCAGGACCGTAACCGGGGCGCGTGGCCGTCACCAGCTCGACGATATAGCGTTCAACGGGTTCGCTCATGTAAAGTGACAGCACCGCCTTGCGTGCTTCTTGCACGTGTTCGCGGGTCAGAGGCTCAAAGGGCTGGGACGACTCGTGTCGAGCCTCCTGTCTCGTCAGTCTCAGAATGGACAGCTCATCCGCGGGCGACGGATAGTCCACCACATGATGCATCAGAAAACGATCAAGCTGGGCTTCGGGAAGCGGATAAGTGCCTTCCTGCTCAATGGGGTTCTGGGTCGCCATGACCATGAACAGGTCGGACAGCTTCAGCTCGCGTCCATAGGCCGTGACCTGACGTTCGGCCATGGCTTCAAGCAAGGCGCTCTGGACCTTGGCGGGGGCCCGGTTGATCTCATCGGCCAGTATCAGGTTGTGAAAGACCGGGCCTTCAACGAACTCGAACGTGCCGGTTTCAGCCCTGAAAATCTCCGAACCTGTAATGTCGGCAGGCAGCAGATCCGGGGTGAACTGGATCCGCTTGAACTGCCCGTCAATGGCTCGCGCCAGCGCCTGTGCAGCACGTGTCTTGGCCAGTCCCGGCGGGCCTTCCAGCAGGATATGCCCGTCCGCAAGCAACGTGATGATCAGGCGGCGCGTCAGTTCCGACTGACCGATGATGGTCTGGTTGAGGTGGTCGGCCAGGGCCTTGAATCGAGCCTGTATGGTCATGGGTTTCCGCTACGCACAATCACTAAGAATCGGTTAAAAACTGATTCTGCTATAAAGGTTTAAGTCTGACACTTAAATATTATTTATCTGGGAAAAAGTGCGCAAAATTTAAACGCTGGACTATGCTTACCAGCAAACGCACGGTAACAACAAGACCAATGATTCAGGGTGTGGTATGAAGCTGACAGCACTGGATGAACGAGACGAATTTTTTGAGCTGCTCGATCGCGAGATTGATGAACGACTCAAGGCCGAAGAGGCGAGCTCCATCAAGGCCTTTGCACGCATATTTTACGAATCCTCGCCGTTAGAGGAGTTGCGTGAAAAGCGCTTGAGTGACGCCTACGGCAGCACCGTATCCTGCTGGAAGTTTCTGCAGCAATACAAGGCGGGGCCTGCGAAGGTTGAAGTCAGCAACCCCAACCTGGAGGAGAATGGCTGGCAGTCCACCCATACCGTGATCACGCTGCTCATGCCCAATATGCCGTTTATCGTGGACTCCGTGCGGATGGCGCTTGCGCGGCTGGGGCTGAACATCTTTGCCATGCACAACGCCGTGCTCAAGATATCCCGGACAGCCGGAGGCAAGTTCAAGACGCTGCATGATCGTCAGCAGGGGGCGGGCAAGAAGGATGTCCAGTGCGAAGCCTTCATGTATGTGGAGGTCGATCGGCACAGCAGTACCCGGGATCTGGAGCAGATCCGCAATGAGCTTCAGACCGTTCTGGAAGAAGTCGCCACTGCCGTCAGTGACTACCCGCTGATGAAGGCGAAAGCCATCGAGATGTCCGAGGCATTCAGCAAGAAAGTCAAGGGCGTGGACGATGCGGCGCGAAAAGAGGCGCAAGCCTTCCTGGACTGGCTGGCCCAGGATCACTTCACCTTTCTGGGCTATGACGAGTACAGCTACGAAGGCGAAGGTGAAGAGCTGGTACTCAAGCAGGTGCCTGGTTCGGAGCTCGGTATTCTGAAGAGTCATCAGGAGCGCCCGCGCAAGCTGACACTGTCAGGGTTGCCGCGGCAGGCGCGCGAAGCGATTCTGGGACCGGATATCTGTATCTTCTCCAAGTCTGCCGAGCGCTCCCGCATTCACCGGCCTGCGTATCCGGACTACGTGTCCATCAAGCGTTATGACGCCCGGGGCAAGATGGTCGGTGAAGTTCGTTTTCTCGGGCTCTACACCTTTCAGGTCTACAACGAGCGTACCGAAGACATTCCCCTGGTCCGCCAGAAGATCAGGTACGTCAGGGAGCAGGCCGGGTTTGCTCCGCAGGACTATGCTGGCAAGGAGCTGGATCAGATACTGGCCGTTTACCCGCGTGATGAACTCTTCCAGATCAGCCAGGAGCAACTGCTCGAAACGGCCCTGGGCATTCTCTACATTCAGGAGCGGCGCAAGATCCGGCTGTTCATGCATGAGGACGTCTACGGCCAGTTTGTAACCGCGCTGGTCTTTGTACCGCGAGACATCTACAGCACCCGTCTGCGTGTGCGTATCGGGGAGCTGCTCGCGGCTGAACTGGGTGCAGAGGATCTGGAATTCTTTACGTATTACTCGGAGTCCGTGCTTGCGCGCACTCAATTCATCCTGCGTGTGCCACCGGCCGAAAATCGTGAGTTGCCGGTGGAGGAGCTGCAAGCCAAGATCATTGCGGCCGCACAGAGCTGGCAGGATGGCCTGATCGAAGCGCTGAACGAAGCACATGGTGAGGAACGTGCCTCCCGGCTGATCCAGGAATACAGTGATGCCTTCCCCAGCTCATACCGGGAAGACTTTTCACCGCGCCGGGCGGTGATCGACATTGATCACATCAGCACGTTGTCGGCCGAATCCCCTCTGGCCATGAGTTTTTACAAGGCGCTGGAGGAAGACGAAAAGATTCTGCACTTCAAGCTCTACCATGAAGGGGGCAGCGTGCCGCTGTCGGATGTGCTGCCGGTATTCGAAAACCTCGGCCTGCGTGTGCTGGGCGAGCACCCCTACGAGGTCACCGGGCGCAGCGGCAAGACAATCTGGATTCACGACTTCTCGCTTCAGAGCAGCGATGAGACCGTGATTGATATTTCCCGCATTCGCAAGAAATTCGAGGACCTTTTCCTGCGCGTGTGGGTACGCGAGGCAGAAAGCGACACCTTCAACCGGCTGGTACTGGCGGCCCATCTGGACTGGCGTCAGATTTCCATGTTGCGCAGCTACGCCCGCTACATGCGTCAGACGCGTTTTGGCTATTCCCAGACGTTCATCGCCAATACGCTGGCCAACCACGTACACATCACGCAGCTGCTTCTCGAGCTCTTCGAGGTGCGCTTTGACCCGTCGCGCTACAAGTCGCACGAGCAATGTGAAGCGGCGCAGCAGAACATTCTCAATGACATCAATGCGGCGCTGGAGCAGGTCGCGAACCTCAGTGAAGACAAGGTGCTGCGCCGGTATGTGGAGATGATCCGGGCGACGGTGCGCACCAACTATTACCAGCAGGGCAGCGATGGCGGGCCCAAGCCCTACATGTCCTTCAAGATGCTGCCTTCGAAGATTTCGGCAATGCCCAAACCGTTGCCGATGTTCGAGATCTTCGTGTACTCGCCACAGGTGGAAGGTGTTCACCTGCGCGGTGGCAAGGTTGCGCGCGGCGGGCTGCGCTGGTCAGACCGCTATGAGGATTATCGCACGGAGATTCTGGGCCTGGTGAAAGCGCAGCAGGTCAAGAACAGTGTCATTGTTCCTGTGGGCGCCAAGGGCGGCTTTGTCGCCAAACAGTTGCCGGAAGGTGACCGCGAGGCCTGGTTGGCGGAGGGAGTTTCAGCCTACAAGACCTTTATCCGCGGGCTGCTGGATGTGACGGACAATAACCTGGGGGGAGAGGTCATTCCGCCCCCGGATGTAGTGCGTCATGACGAGGATGATTATTACCTGGTTGTCGCGGCTGACAAAGGCACGGCGACCTTCAGTGATATCGCCAACGGCATTTCGGCCGAATACAACTTCTGGCTGGGTGATGCCTTCGCATCCGGTGGCAGCCAGGGCTACGACCACAAGAAGATGGGCATCACCGCTCGGGGTGCCTGGGTGTCCGTGCAGCGCCACTTCCGGGAACTGGGCCTGAATACGGACGAGGATGTGTTCACGGCCATCGGGGTCGGGGACATGTCCGGTGATGTATTCGGTAACGGCATGCTGCTTTCCGACAAGATGAAACTGGTGGCCGCCTTCAACCACCTGCATATCTTTGTCGATCCGGATCCGGATCCGGCCGTGGCCTTCCGCGAACGCCAGCGCCTGTTCAATCTGCCGCGTTCGACCTGGGCGGATTATGATGCGAAGCTGATTTCCAAGGGGGGCGGCGTCTTTTCAAGAAGCGCCAAGTCCATTCCCATTTCAGCCGAGATGAAGTCGCGGTTCGGCATCAAGCAGGACAGGCTGCCACCGAACATGCTGATCAAGGCGATTCTCAAGGCGGAGGCGGATCTGCTCTGGTTCGGAGGCATCGGGACTTATGTGAAGTCTTCGGAAGAGTCCCATGCCGATGCAGGTGACAAGGCCAATGATGCCATTCGCATCAACGGATCGGACCTGCGGGTACGCATTGTCGGCGAAGGTGCCAACCTGGGCATGACCCAGAGAGGCCGGATCGAGTACGCCATGAAGGGCGGGCGCCTGAACACCGACTTTGTGGACAACTCTGCCGGGGTGGATTGCTCGGATCACGAGGTCAATATCAAGATCCTCCTCAATGGCGTGGTGGCCAACGGCGACATGACCATGAAGCAGCGCAACAAGCTGCTCGAGGACATGACCGATCAGGTGGCCTGGCTGGTATTGAAGAACAACTACCGGCAGACGCAGGCGCTGACGATTGCCCGGTTCGAGGCATCCGAGCGCATTGAGGAATACCGTCGCCTGATCAATCATCTGGAGGGGCTGGGCAAGCTCGACCGGGCGCTGGAATACATCCCGGATGACGACACCATTACAGAGCGCAAGAGCCGTGGTGAAGGACTGACCCGACCGGAGCTGTGTGTGCTCAACTCCTACGTGCGCGGGTATCTGAAGGAAGTGCTCATTGACAGTGAGCTGGTGGATGACCCCTACCTGGTGCGCGAGCTGCACAACGAGTTCCCCGCCGTGCTGGTGCGCAACTATGCGGATCAGGTCGCCAGCCACCGGCTGCGGCGCGAGATCGTGGCCACTCAGCTGGCCAATGACCTGGTCAATCACATGGGCATCAGCTTCGTGGAGCGCATGCGCCAATCAACCGGGGCGACAGTGGAAAGCATCGTCAAGGCGTATGTGATTGCGCGTGACACGTTCAGCATGGATGCCATCTGGTCCCAGATCGAAGCGCTGGATTACAAGGTGTCAGCCGAAACCCAGACCCGCATGATGACCGAGCTGATGCGGCTCGTCCGCCGTGCCACGCGCTGGTTCCTGCGCAATCGTCGGCGTGAGCTCAATATTGAAATGAGCATCGAGGCCTTCCGGGACCATGTCGAGTCCATCTCGACGATCCTGCCGGACCTTCTGGCCGAGAATCAGCGTGTGCAGAACGAAGAGCGCAAGCAGTTCCTGCTGGATGCGGGCGTACCGGAGGATCTCGCCACGACGGTGGCCGGAACACTGTTCCTGTACTCGGCACTGGGGATTATCGAAGCGCATGAAGAGAGCCAGAAGCCACTGGATTATGTGGCGCGCACGTTCTTCGCCGTGGGCGAAGTCCTGGATCTGCAGTGGTTCAACGATCAGCTGAACAAGGCCAAGCCCGCCACGCACTGGCAGGCACTGGCGCGGGAAAGCTTCCGCGAGGATCTGGACTGGCAGCAGCGCTCGCTCACCGTGGGCATTCTCGGGCTGGCTACCGAGTCGGAAGAAATCGATGCCCGGATCGAGGCCTGGACGCAGCGTCATGCGGAGCTGATCGAACGCTGGCGGGCCATGCTGACCGAGCTCAAGGCGAGCAAGCAGCCCGAGATGGCCATGTATTCCGTGGCGTTGCGCGAGTTGCTGGATCTGGCGCAGAGCACGGTGCATTGTGCAGATTGCTGAGAGGCCATGCCGTCACTGTCACTGACGCTGAACCTGAGTCCGGAGACACTTCACCGCCTGTACCGGGAGCCGGTGCAGGTGGTGCATGCGGTCGCGGATGATGGGCGGCGGGTGCAGTTTCCGGTGTCAGCGATTCGGCCCTACATCACGCGTGACGGGGTGAAGGGTCGATTCGAACTGGTCTTCAGTGATTCATTCAGGTTGCTCGAGCTCCGGCGTCTGGGCTGAGTCGGCAGCACATCAGAACTCGAAGCGGGCAACCAGACGCCCTCCGTCCAACCCTTCTTCCCCATAGTGCGGCAGCACATTCCAGTCCAGCTGGCTGAGAAAAGGTTCGATGGTGCGCGGTGAATAGTCGCGCCAGAACCGGGTCAGCGTGTGGGGGTGGGTCCTCAGTTTCAGTTCGTTGACCAGTGCGCCGGTGACAAATTGGATGGCCCCGTCCTCAGGCCGTCCGTCATCCAGCGCTATCACCAGACCGGCCGCAAAAGAAACGGCCAGCCCTTTCTTGCGATGGGTGCTTGCGTACAGGGCTTCGGTACGGCCGGACTCGATCAGCATGCCTTCGGCTTTCTTCAAATTGCTTGCCTTGGGACGCCTGGCCTTCAGCGTGACGCTGCGCAGGTTGTCCTTGTAGATGGAGGGTTCCAGAATCATGCCGATCAGCCCGAGTGCTGACGTGGTGGCGGAGACATGGGCATCGTAACGCCCGTCATGACTGTCGGTGTATTCGGCGTAGGCCAGATTTCCGGCCATGCTGGCGGCATAAAAGCCCGCCCATGACCAGCGCCAGATTTTCTCCTTGCGCTCGGCGTCTTCAAAGGCGGCCTGGATGGCCTTGAGCGAGCGACCGGCCTCTTCCTTGCTGACTGTCTGTGCGTGAGCCAATGGCGTCAGGCAGAGCAACGCTGCCAGCAACACGCTGGCGAGCCGCTCAGATATGTTTGACGAACCAGAACTTTTCCCAGGCATTCATCACCTTCTCAGGATACCAGGTTTTACCGGCACTACCGTTATAGCGGGCAAGGGCCCGAATCAGGTTGCCTTTTTCCTTCTGGTAATAATGCTTGAGAATGGTGACGCCGTACCGTAAATTCGTCTCAATTTTGAAAAGATTATCCTGAGGACGGCCAATTTCCTTCTTCCAGAAGGGCATGACCTGCATCAGTCCTTGAGCGCCCACCCGTGAAATGGCAAACCGGTCGAACCGGCTCTCGATGTGTATGACCGCCAGCACCAGTTCCGGTGACAGTCCTGCACGTGTGGCTTCGGCGTGAACGAGTCGGAGCAGATGAATGCGTTCTGCCGGATCCCTGATGTAGCGTTCCAGTCTGGCAGACATGTCCACCAGCCAGACTTCTGCATCAAAGCGGTCGTTGAAACTCGATGTGTCATTGGCGGCGGCCTTGAGCAACTGCCGCAATTCGGGATCGGGCGCATCAGCGGCTACGGGGGCAGCCAGCAGCCCCCCCCATAGTCCGGTGACAAGAATGAAGATGCGCAGCAGCACCTCAGGGTGCAAGCAACACCTCTTTGAGGAAGGCTTCGGCATTGTCCAGCGCGATGTCCTGACTGTTCTCATCGCGACGCCCCTTGTACTCGAGTGTCCCCTGTTTCAGTCCCCGGTCGCTGATGACCAGACGGTGCGGGATGCCGATCAGCTCCATGTCCGCAAACTTCACACCCGGACGCTCGTTGCGATCATCCAGAATGACGTCGTAGCCCGCTTCTTTCAGCGTAGCATACAGGCGCTCTCCGGTTTCGCGAACCGCGTCGGATTTGTGGCCGTTGAGCGTGACAATGGCCAGCTGGAAGGGCGCGATGGCTTCCGGCCAGATGATACCCCTGTCATCATGCTGCTGCTCGATCGAGGCAGCCACGACACGGCTCACACCAATGCCGTAACACCCCATTTCCATCACGACGGATTTGCCGTTTTCATCCAGTACGGTGGCATTCATGGCCTGGCTGTACTTGGTGCCCAGCTGGAAAATATGGCCCACTTCAATGCCGCGCTTGATGACGATTCGTCCTTGCCCGCAGGGGCTGGGGTCACCCTCGACAATGTTGCGCAGATCAGCCACGTCGGGCAGGGGAACGTCGCGCTCCCAGTTGATGCCGAAGTAGTGCTTGTCATCGATATTGGCACCTGCGGCAAAGTCAGCCATCCTGGCCACGGTTTGGTCAACGATCAGCGGAATGGGGAGATTGACCGGTCCCAGGGAGCCCGGTCCTGCGCCAATGACGTTGCGAATTTCTTCCTCGCTGGCCATGCGCAGGGGAGCGGCCACCTGCGGC
>RFIV01000214.1 GCA_003695085.1 Gammaproteobacteria bacterium | reverse complement strand
TCAAGTGTGTAACACGGGGCGTCATTGTTCTGCTTGTAGCATTCGGCAGCTCGCGTCCAGCCCGGCTGGGCAAAGGGCGCACTCGAATCTTGGCTTAGTTCAGGATACCGTGTCGTTTGAGGTACCAGAGCGAAAAGGGTACCTCAAGGCAAAGATAGGACATCAGAGTAAAGCCGAACCAGCCCAGTTCCAGTCCCAGAAAACTGAAGGTGACACCTGTTCCCA
Source organism: Gammaproteobacteria bacterium (assembly GCA_003695085.1). Classification (GTDB taxonomy): domain Bacteria; phylum Pseudomonadota; class Gammaproteobacteria; order Pseudomonadales; family Oleiphilaceae; genus Thermohahella. The sequence goes on along the minus strand of RFIV01000214.1, from coordinate 3,784 downwards.
TGAAGCGGTTTCCGCTGATGGCCAGAGCGGCCAGCGAAGCGCACAGGTCGGACTGAAAGAGCCGCTTCAGATCATTGCCGGCCGTGCGTGGAAAAACGATCAGATAGCCCACGACAATAATGGTGAGATTGATCAGCAAAACCAGTGATTCGGGTGTCATGCGGGTTGCGTTTCCCTGTTCCGGGGGCTGCTGATGCAGATGGCCGGGGCACCGCGAGTGCCCCGGACCGGATGTTGATCAGCTGTCGAGCTTTTGACGCAGCACCTGGTTCACCAGTTGCGGGTTGGCCTTGCCCTTTGAGGCCTTCATCACCTGGCCGACGAAGAAGCCGATCAGCTTGCCACGCTTGGCGTCATCCGACGCGCGGTACTGCTCCACTTGGGGGGCGTTGTTGGCGATGACCTCATCCACTATCGCCTCGATGGCACCGGTATCCGTTACCTGCTTCAGGCCGCGTTTGTCGATGATTTCATCGGCGCTGCCTTCGCCGGCCCACATGGCTTCGAATACATCCTTGGCGATCTTGCCGGAGATGGTGTTGTCACGAATGCGCTGGATCAGCTGTCCCAGCGCTTCCGCCGATACAGGGCAGCGGCCGATATCCAGGTCATGCTGGTTCAGGAACTTGGCGACCTCGCCCATGACCCAGTTTGCCGCCAGTCTGGCGTCCCCCGCCACTTCGGCTGCCATTTCGAAGTAGTCCGCCTGTTCCCGGCTGCCCGCCAGAATGCTGGCATCCGTGGCGTTCAGCCCGTACTGGCTCTGGAAGCGTGCCTGCTTGGCTTCCGGCAGTTCCGGCAGGGTTTCACGAATACGCTCGATATACGCATCATCAATTTCCACCGGAAGCAGATCCGGATCGGGGAAGTAACGGTAATCGTTGGCGAACTCCTTGCTGCGCATGGAGCGGGTCTCGTCACGTTCCGAATCATAGAGACGGGTTTCCTGCACGACCTTGCCACCGTCCTCGATCAGCTCGATCTGCCGCTCGATTTCATGGTTGATGGCCTTTTCCACGAATCGGAAGGAGTTGACGTTCTTGATTTCGGTACGGGTGCCCAGTTCCGTCTGGCCTTTCGGGCGCACGGAGACGTTGCAGTCACAACGCATGGAGCCTTGAGACATGTCGCCATCCGAGATGCCGAGATAGGTGATGATGGCGTGCAACTTGCGCAGGTAGGCGACGGCTTCCTTGGCACTGCGCAGGTCTGGCTCGGAGACAATCTCCAGCAAGGGCGTACCGGCGCGGTTCAGGTCAATGCCGGTCATGCCGTGAAAGTCTTCGTGCAGGGATTTGCCGGCATCCTCTTCCAAGTGGGCCCGGGTGACTCCAATACGCTTGGTTTCCCCGTTATCCAGCAGGATATCAATGTGGCCGGTCTCCACGATGGGGTGGTCCAGCTGGCTGATCTGGTAACCCTTGGGCAGATCCGGATAAAAATAATTTTTGCGGTCGAAGACCGAGACCTTGTTGATGTGTGCACCGATGGCCAGACCAAAGCGGACGGCCATCTCCAGGGCCTTGCCATTGAACACGGGCAGCATGCCCGGCATGCCCAGGTCGATGGCGCAGGCCTGGGTATTGGGTTCGGCGCCGAAGGTGGTCGGGGCGCCGGAGAAAATCTTGCTTTGGGTGGCGAGCTGAACGTGCACTTCCAGCCCGATGACGGCTTCCCACTGCATGATCAGGCTCCTTTCTGTCCGGGTTGAAGGGTGTGCCAGTCCGTTTCGGTCTGGAACTGGTGCGCAATGTTGAGCAGCCTGGACTCCTCAAAGTGAGGGGCCACCAGTTGCACGCCTGCGGGCAGGCCGTTCACCAGTCCGCACGGCATGGACAAGGCGGGCAGGCCCGCCAGCGATACCGGGATCGTGAACAGGTCTTCCTGATACATCTTGACCGGGTCATCCGTTTTTTCACCAAGCCTGAAGGCCACATCCGGCGTGGTGGGGCAAAAAATGGCATCCACTTCTTCAAAGGCCTTGAGAAAATCATCTCGGATCAGCCGGCGAATCTGCTGGGCCTTGCGATAGTAGGCATCATAGTAGCCTGCACTCAGAGCGTAGGTGCCCACCAGAATCCGCCGCTTGACCTCTTCGCCAAACCCTTCTGCGCGGCTGCGGGTGTACAAATCGTCCAGATTCTGCGGGTTTTCGCAGCGATAGCCAAAGCGTACACCGTCATAACGGGCCAGGTTGGCCGACGCTTCTGCCGGGGCAATCACATAGTAGGCCGGTACGGCCAGATGAGTATGGGGCAGGCTGATCTCACGGAAAGTCACCCCCATTTGTTCGAGAACCTTGCGGGCAGCGTCGAGCGCATCGGCGATGCCGCTGTCGAGCTCACCTGCAAAGTATTCCTTGGGCAGGCCCAGCACCTTGCCTTTCAGGCTGTTGGCCAGTTCAGCGGTAAAGTCCGGAACGGCCTCGGATGAGCTGGTCGAGTCCCAGGGATCACGGCCGCACATGTGGTTGAGGAGAATGGCAGCGTCTTCGGCGGTGCGGGTCATCGGCCCGGCCTGATCGAGGCTGGAAGCAAAGGCGATGATCCCACGGCGTGACACGCGCCCGTAGGTCGGCTTCATGCCGGTGATACCGCAGAAGGCGGCAGGCTGACGAATGGAGCCCCCGGTATCTGTTCCCAGTGCTGCTGGGGCCAGTCCGGCCGCTACGGCCGCTGCCGAACCACCGGAGGAGCCGCCGGGCACCCGGTCTGTATCCCAGGGGTTACGGGCCGGGCCAAAGAAGCTCGATTCGTTGGACGAACCCATGGCGAATTCGTCCATGTTGGTCTTGCCCAGGCAGATGGCACCAGCTTCCTTCAGCTTTTGCGTGACCGTGGATTCATAGGGCGGGACAAAGTTGCCAAGTATCTTCGAGCAGGCTGTGGTTTTGAGGCCCTGTGTACAGAAGATGTCCTTGTAGGCGACGGGCACACCCGCCAGCGGCAGGACTTCTCCGGAAGTGCGTTTGCGGTCGGCTTCCCGTGCCTGGGCCAGGGTGTATTCTTCATCCAGGGTCACGAAACTGTTCAGCGCGCTGTCGCTTTCGCGAATGGTGGTCAGCCAGCTTCTGGCCAGTTCTTCAGCACTGAAGGTGCCGGCGGAGAGGCCGTCGATGGCTTGCTTCAGAGTCAGTTTGCGTACATCCATTCGGGGCCTCACTCAATCACTTTCGGAACCAGGAAACAGCCGTTTTCTGTCGCCGGTGCATTGGCGAGCAGTGCCTCACGCTGGTTGGGTTCGGTTACCCTGTCCTCGCGCAGGATCTGGCGAGACTCGATGGGGTGGGCCAGAGGCTCCACGCCTTCGGTGTCCACCTGCTGCATGTGATCGACGAAGTCCAGAATGCGATCCATATCGTTCAGGACACGCTCGGCGTTTTCCGGGGCGATTTCCAATCGCGCCAGATAGGCGATCTTGTTCAGATCGTTCTTGTCCAGGGCCACGTTGTGCTCCTTTGACCATTCAGTTTTCAGGCTGCCACTCGGGTGTGGCCGGTCATTGTACGGACGGGGAAACGGGCTTTCCAGTACCCGGCACACAAAAAGGCCGCCCGAAGGCGGCCAAACGAGGACACAGAGAGAAGACGCAGGTCGGTCAGGCGCCCTTTTTCACGTAGACCAGCGGGGTTTCGCCCGAAACATCCAGATAGAATTCGTACACGCCATCTTCGGCGGGTGTGAAGCGGAAATTCTCGAACACCGATGAGCAGTTGGCTTTCACTTGCTTGCCAATCTCCACCACCTTGTCTTCTTCGGTCAGGTAGCCGCAGTTGGTGCCGGAG
>RFIV01000213.1 GCA_003695085.1 Gammaproteobacteria bacterium | reverse complement strand
GGTCACCACACTGGCAATCAGGAAGGGCACGGGTACGGGTTTTACGAGAAAGTCATCGCCACCGGCACGAATGGGGCCGATATGGCGGACAATGTCCTTTTCCACGGATGCGAAGATAATGGGAATGCCGAAACAGGCCGGATCCTGGCGTATGGCATGGGCCAGCTCGATACCGTTGACCTCCGGCATGTACAAATCCATGAGGATGACATCGGGCCGGAACTCTTCCAGCGCCGCTTCCACATCCCAGGGGTCACTGGTGACCCGCGTCAACATGCCTGCCGAACTGAGTACCTGCGCGTAATACAGTCCCAGCTCCACATCATCGTCCACCAGCAGCACGCGAAACGGCACTTCACGCAGATCGCCAAAGCAGTTTTCGATCTCCATGATCAGCTGAGCACAATCAACCGGCCAGGGCAGCACCGTCATCACGCCGCGCCGGTAAAGCTCCACACGCTGAATGAGCGAGGGATTGGGCACCAGCACAATGATGTACGGGAGCGTATCCAGTGACTGCCTCAGTTTCTCAACCAGGCCGGCACTGAAACAGCTGTGCTCGATCACCAGCAAATCCGGCCGCAAATCGACCAGCGACTGAATATTCCCGGGGTCATGCACCAGGCTGAGCGTAAAGCCAAACTGTGCCATGAGCGTCCGCAGCGTTGTGGCTTGCCCGGTCTCCGGGGCGAGCAGCACCATCGATAACCGTTCGGGCCGGGAAAGGTTCTTTGGAACGGACGCAGCCACCTCGACCTCCGGCTCATCATCCGGATGCCCATAACGATCGAGCGAGGCGATCAGACGGTCCAGCTCCACTACAATGGACGCACTGTCCTCCGGGAAATCCCGCCATTGATCCAGTTTTTGCTCAATGGTCTGCATGACCCCGGACAAGCGTGTGTACCCATAGGATGCCCCCGAGCCCGCCAGCCGGTGTACTTCCATCCGCAAGCTGTCCAGCGCCCGGGTGTACGGCTCGTTCTGCGTCCTCAATGTCTGCCAGAGTGTCTTGAGGTTTTCCAGCTTGTCCGGCAGGCTTCGGGCGTAACTGGCTCGCAGAACCCGAAGCTGATCCAGTGCCAGTTTGCCGGCTTCACTCATGGGCATGCGCCTGCTCCCAAAGCGTACGGACCTGATCGGAGAGTGACATGGGATCAAATGGCTTGGCGATGACACCCACCGCGCCCATTGCCAGAAAACGGGCCTGCTCGTGGGGCTGCACCTTGGCCGTCATGAAGGCGATGGGAATGTCCTGGCATCCCGGCTGCTGTCGAATGGCTTCAAAGGTGGCGATACCATCCATTCCCGGCATCATCACATCGAGCAGAATGAAATCGGGACGCTCCTGTGCGGCTCTCTGAACACCTTCCTCACCACTGGCGCACAAGATAACCTCATAGCCACCCAGCGTTTCCAGCGCCATTTCCGCCACGGCGCGGATATCAGGTTCGTCTTCGACGTAAAGAATGCGACCGAGTTCTGCCACGGCTGAGCTCCTTGTTCTTTACCTCCCAGTTTAGTTCAGCCAGCGCAATTTGCGAGGAAAAAACGACACGAGCGGGCCAATGCCCGCTCTGTAGTAAAAGTTGCAAAACTGTTGATTTTACGGAGCCAAACCGTACAACACGCGGCCGGCCTTGGCGTGGGTCACCGCAGTCGGGTGGATCTCGTCAAAGAAGACATATGAGTCGAAATTGGCCCCATAATTACAGCCCGGATTGAAGCTCATGGTCCGCGAGCTGAAACAGGCTTCCGTGGTGTTGGTGTAGCCGTAGGCATCGGCATCACGCAGGATGTTGCTGAACAGCCTGAACAGGTCGGCTTCGACAATGTCCACCTCGGTGTCGCGCTCGATACGCTTGACGGCCCGCGACAGCTTGCGGTTGTAAATCATGGTCTTCCAGCTGGCCATGACGGGCAGCATGGGCTGACCCAGCTGTTCAGCGATCAGTTGAGTCTCCGGGATACTGCCAATGTTCGGCACATTGATGACCATGATGTGCCGTGCGCCCGCGCCGATCAGCGTCCGAAGCGCCTGTTCCTCGCCCTGGACGGCTGTCCGGATGATACCCAGTGCAGTGGTGAAGTCGGCTTCATCACGGGCTGCACGGACATCGTTGCCCCCGATGAACATGACGTACAGGGCATCCGATGGGGCTTGCCCGCCATGATTGAGCAAGAATGCGCCAACCTGGGTGTTCAGGTCAATCGGCTCGTCAGTGCCCGCCCTGGCGCCTGCCACCGCATAGTTCGTGCCCTGCTCCGGGCCAATCAGGTGCAGAGACGGCGCCAGGGTGACGCCGAGCATGGAGGCCATGACTTCCACGCCTACGGCACCATTGCTGACCCGGTTGCCGGCAAAGGGCGGGTTAGGGAAGGGCTGCGTCACGGATGCCAGATTCCCCATGTCGCTCAGGCTGTCTCCGAACACATAGACCTTGGAATAATCTCGCGCCTGAACCGCAACACTCAGCAGCAGCGAAAGCGCAAATACAAACATGCGATGGATCATGTGATGACTCCTCTTTGTTTTGTTATGGGCATTTGCAGCCTTTGACTTTGCCGTGAACCCCGGCTTCAGGACAGGGAAAAAGAGGTCAAAAACCCTCCTGACGGGCGAAGGAACGCATTGTTTTTCAAACAATTGTGACGGGCTTCACGGGCGCTCCGGCCCAGCTGATTTCAACCTGCTCGATCAGTTGATCCAGCGCGCGGAGTTCATCCTGAGGAAGGTCGCAGTGCTGGCGCACATACAGGGCCGTCCGGATCACCTGGCGCCAGCGTGGGCGTGCCGGAAGGGAGCTCAGTTTCAGGTACTTGTCCAGGGTTCGCGTCTTGGCGGTGCTCCCGTCAATGTAGACACGCCAGGCACCGCTGGCTTCCGCAAGGGCGGCCTTGCTCTGACCGGTATGCACCTCCCACAAGGCCAGCGCTCGACACAGAAGCGTCACCAAGGCCTGTCGTGCCTCGAGCCCGGCATCCGTCATGGCCCCGGAAACGTCCGCCACCATGCGCGACGCCTCATCCGACACGTCCGGTACTCTGCGGTCGGGTCGTTCCACGTTTTCAGGCGTGTCCCGATCTGTTTTCGCAAGAAGCGGGAGGTGGCCGGCACCCGTTGACTGGCCGATCGCACGTTCTTCAGGAAAACGAACAGCAAACCAGGCCACGCAGAGCGTGACAGTCATCAGACCCCATTCGGTCCAGGGCTCCCCGGTCAGCCAAAACTGCGTCAGCGCAATATCGTGAAATGCCGGCAGCGCCAGCGCGACCAGACTGACGGCCCACAGCCCACGCCTGTCCGGCCGTACCCGCCACAAGGCCGCCCCCACACGCAAGCTGGCCAGCAACAGCCCTGCAGCGAGCACCTGCATGGGAGAGCCCAGCAGGGTGAATACATAAGGCGGCGTCAGCCACGCCATCAGAACAGCTACCAGCGCCGCCCGTTGAGCCAGCACAAGAAATCCATTCATCATGCCGGCTCGTCGCCAAAAGGCCTGCAATACGCGGGCCCATGCAAGCATGGCTAGAAAGAAGCTGGCAAACTCCACCGCCACCCAGACGTTATACCGCGCCAGTGCAGCCGGCGCTTCCGACCAGAAGAGCTCCGCCAGCTGACGCGCCATCAACATGCGCAGCAAAAGAGCCCCGGTAAACACGCCCAGCCAGAAGACAACCCGGCGAACGAACGGCCGCCTCTCACGCACCCCCAAGCCTGCCAGATACAGCAGACTCAGGCCGAGCCCGCCAAGCAACACCAGCGCCGGGCCCCAGCGCTCGAGCGGCAGGGTCCCGGCAGAAGCGGACCTCAGTCTGGCCGGCGACCAGAGCCCGACTTCCTTGAAGTGATTCCCCGACATCCGGACCCGTATCGTGTGCGCTCCCGGGGCCAGATGCCCGAGCGGCACCACCCAGGGCAACACCCTGGGAATTTCGGATGCCCGATCCGCTGCCGGACGCCCCATGTGGGTCACTTCCTCGCCGTCGATACAGATGCTTGCAGCAACCGCCAGCGTACCGGTGTCGAGCCACCATCCGGCAGCTTCACCCGGATCACCCCTGGCAGGGATGACAAACCGCCCGATCAGTGTCCCCCACAAAGGGCCCTCGGGCCGGTTGCCCAGCCAGCGATGTGCCAGGTCCCTGGACGCGAGGGCGCCCGGCAAGGTGACAGGCTCTGCGCTTTGCCATGCGGCCTCCGTGACAGCCGTCACCCAGGCACCCGGATGCCATCGCCACTCGATGGCGACCTCGGACCCGGAAGCTGCGGCCAAACAGCTGCCGACCCAGTGAAGGCTTAACAGAAACAAGAACCCGCGCATGGTACCTCTCGGACATCCACCTCACACCCATGCCTGCCTGCATTCAGGTGCAACTCTCCTTCAGAGGGTACTGAGAACCCGGAACCCTCGCCGTGAAAGCCTTCACTCTTTGCAAACAAACGCGACCTTTTGTTACATCTTCCAGACAAAATGCGAACATTTCCATGGCATCAGCCACCCCTTTCACGCTAAGCTCAGAAAATAACCATAAATACAAAGCACCCTTATGTTGCTATCCGGAATTCTGCGCTGCCTCATCAGCGCTTGTGTACTGCTCGTGTTGTGGCTGCCCGCCCAGGCGGCCGAGGTTCGCACGCTGACACTCTCTCCGGAGGAGGACCGCTACAATCTGGGCCCGCAGCTGGTGTATCTGGAAGAGCCCACGGGGAAACTGAGCTTCTACGATATTCTCTTTGAGCGCGATATTCCCTTTTGGCAGCAAGTCAGAGATACCACACCCAATCTGGGCTATTCCCAGAACGTTTTCTGGTTTGCCATTGACCTGGAAAACCCCGAGTACGCCCCCCTGGAGTGGCTGATCGAAGTGGGCTACCCGGTACTGGACGAGCTGGATGTCTATATCACTCAGGGCGAGCACCTGCTGCACCAGTACAAGCTGGGCGACCGGGTCGTCTTTAACGCCCGCCCGTGGGTGCATCGCAATTTCGTCGTGCCGATACAGATGGAAGCCCTGAGCACACTGAGGGTGTATTTCCGCGTGCGCACCGGCACATCGGTCCAGCTACCCGTCGAGCTCTGGAATCCATCCGCCTTTGATGCCTACACCCAGCAGGTCACCCTGATCAATGGCGTGTACTATGGTTTCATGATCGTCATGGCGATCTACAACCTGTTTCTGTTCCTGTCTGTCCGGCAAGTACGCTATCTGCTGTATGTCGGTTTTATCTGCGGATTTTCGCTTTTTCAGTTCACCATGCAGGGGTTCGCCTTTCAGCACCTGTGGCCTGAAAACGTCTGGCTCAACGAGATCGCATTGCCCCTGGGGCTGGGAGCCACCCTCTTCTTCATGGCCCAGTTCATCCGCAACTTCCTGCAGCTCAAGAAACATGAGCCCCTGGGTAACACCCTGTTCCACCTGGGCTCCCTGCTTGCCGCGGCTTTCATGGTGGCCAGCCCGTTTGCCGAATACCACACCCTGATCGTCGGTCTGATCGTGCTGGCGCTGCCCTTGAATGCAGGCGCACTGATCTATGGCCTCAAGCGTTCTCTGTCTGGTGATCGTGCGGCCCAGTATTTCACGCTTGCCTGGTTCGCCTCCTTTGTGGGCGCCATCCTCCTGTCGCTGAGCAAGCTGGACATCCTGCCTCGCAACGGGATCACCGAGCACAGCCTGCAACTTGGAACAGCCCTGGAAGTGGTACTGATCTCCTTTGCCCTGGGTGAATATATCAACATGCAGCGGCGGGCGCGCGAAGCGGCACGTCGTCAGACCCTGCACTTTGAGCAGCTGGCTCGCAAGGCCCAGGCGGAAGCGCTTGAGGCCGAGCGCGAATACAGCTCCAAACTCGAGGAGCAAGTGGAAGAACGCACCTCCGCGCTCAAGGAAGCCATGGAAAAGCTGGAAGAAGCCAACCGAAGACTGGAACGTCAGAGTCACATTGACGAGCTGACCGGCGTTTATAATCGCCGTTTCTTCAATCAGCGCTATGATATGGAGTTCCGCCGGGCGCAGCGCCAACACGAGCCGCTGTCCATCATCATGATCGACATTGATCACTTCAAGCGACTCAATGATACCTACGGCCACCTCTTTGGCGATCAGTGCCTGCAGGCCGTCGCGCTGGTTCTGAAGGGGTGCAATCACCGCCCGGCCGATACAGTGGCCCGTTACGGCGGCGAGGAGTTTGTCGTGCTGCTGCCGAATACCCCACGAGAGGGTGCGCGTGTAGTGGCCGAACGCATCCGGCAGGAGGTGGCGAAGATACGGGTGCGCAATGGCCAGGAGGAAGTTAGCATGACGGTCTCGCTCGGCGTCGCCACGGTCACACCGGATGCGACCATGACGCCTGCCCGCCTGCTCGACAAGGCCGACTCTGCCCTCTATCTGGCGAAGGAGTCCGGTCGCAACCAGGTTCAGACGGCGGCCTGAACGCAGCGGCCCCTCAGCCTTTCAACCAGCCGAGCCAACGGCCTGGGTACGACCGTCGCCGACCTCCCTGATGCGCTCTGACCGGAAAACTCAGTACCGAGCAGATCTCACTGGCGTTGTCCGCCTCGGAATATTGGGCATGATGCTCAACCAGTACGGCCTGAGCCAATCGCCAGGGCAAGATGCCCGTGGTGGCACGTACCGGCGGGGTACAATCGGCGCCCCGCGGGCTGTGGAGCACAAGGCGTGCACGGTTTCTCTGGCGCGCCAGCTCGCAGTGCAGCACCTTGGCCTGCCCGCC
>RFIV01000212.1 GCA_003695085.1 Gammaproteobacteria bacterium | reverse complement strand
GTGAGGTGTTGCGCCACCGCAGGTGCTTCGGCTTCCGGTACCTCCAGAATCAGTTCATCGTGTACCTGAAGGATCATCATGGCTGGCGTCCCGGCGGACTGCAGCCAGTCATCCACGGCAATCATGGCCCGCTTGATGATGTCGGCGGCGGTGCCCTGCATCGGAGCGTTGATGGCGGCACGCTCTGCTGCCTGCTGGCGCATGCGGTTGCGGGACTGCATGTCGGGCAGGTACAGCCGACGGCCAAAAAGCGTTTCCACGTAGCCCTGCTCCATGGCCTGCTGGCGGATGCGCTCCATGTAGGCCTTGACGCCGGGATAACGGGCAAAGTAGGTGTCCATGTAGGTGGCCGCTTCGTCGCGCCCGACATTGATCTGGCGAGCGAGACCGAAGGCGGACATGCCGTAGATCAGGCCGAAATTGATGGCCTTGGCCTTGCGGCGCTGGTCGGAGGTGACCGCTTCCAGCGGTACGCCGAAGATCTCGGCGGCCGTGGCGCTGTGAATATCCCGGCCATGGCGAAACGCATCAATCAGGCTCTCATCACCGGACAGGTGCGCCATGATGCGCAGCTCGATCTGAGAATAATCGGCGGAGATCAGTACCTTGCCCTCCGGCGCGACAAAGGCCTGGCGGATACGACGGCCTTCCTCGGTGCGTACCGGAATGTTCTGCAGGTTGGGGTCGGAGGATGACAGCCGGCCCGTGGCGGTCACGGCCTGATGGTATGAGGTATGGATGCGGCCGGTGCGCGGATTGATCTGTTGCGGCAGCTTGTCGGTATAGGTGCTCTTGAGCTTGGACAGGCTTCGGTGCTCCAGAATCACCGCCGGCAGCTCGTACTTTTCTGCCAGTTCCTGCAGCACGGGTTCGGCAGTGGAAGGCTGGCCCTTGGGCGTTTTTTTCAGCACTTCATAGCCGAGTTTGTCATAGAAGATATGCTGAAGCTGCTTCGTGGACCCCAGATTGAAGGGTTCGCCTGCCAGTTCGTGGGCCTGCTTTTCCAGTTCCGCCATGCGTTCGGCGAGCTGCTGACTCTGCTCCAGCAACTTCTGTGCATCCACACAGGCACCGTTGCGTTCCATGCGCAAGAGCACGGGCACCAACGGCATCTCGATATCCGTATACACCTTTTCCAGTGACGGCGTCGCTGCCAGCTTCGGGCGCAGGGTCTGGTGCAGGCGCAAGGTCACGTCCGCATCCTCGGCGGCGTAGCGGGCTGCCGTATCAATGTCGATCTGATTGAAGGTCAGCTGTTTCTTGCCCTTTCCGGCGATGTCTTCGAAACTCACGGCCTTGTGCTGCAGGTGCTTGAGAGACAGGCTATCCATGTCATGGCGTGAACCGGCTGCATCCAGAACATAGGACTCGAGCATGGTGTCCTCGGCAATGCCCCGGAGAGTGATGCCGTGGTTGGCCAGCACATGGGCGTCGTATTTCAGGTTCTGGCCGATCTTGCGGAGAGTCGGGTCTTCCAGCAGGGGGCGGAGCTGCGCCAGGCACGGCTCGAGATCCAGCTGATCCGGCGCCCCCGGATAATCATGGGCCAGGGGCAGGTAAAAAGCATGCCCCGCCTCGATACAGAAGGACAGGCCCACAATCCGTGCTTCCATGCTGTTCAGACTGGTGGTTTCGGTATCTAATGCCCACTCCGGCGCCTGTTTCAGGGCGTCCAGCAGCGCGCCAAGGGCCTCCTCGGTGAGAATGACCTGGTAGTGCTCTGTACTCAAGGGAGGCGCTTCGGGTGCACCGGCGTCAGTTACCGACTCGGATGAACCGGATGCGTCGCCGTTCTCCAGCTCCCGCAGCCAGCTCTTGAACTCCAGTTGCCGGAACCAGTCCTTGAGACGTTCGGCATCGGCCGGATCGGGCTTGAGATCATCCAGTCCAAGTGGCAGGTCCACATCCAGCCGGATACGTGTCAGTTCGCGTGACAGCGGCAACTGATCCAGGGCTGCCCGCAGGTTTTCGCCAATCTTGCCCTTGATCTGGTCAGCGTGGGCCATGATGGCATCCAGCGTACCGTACTCGGCCAGCCACTTGGCAGCCGTCTTGGGGCCACACTTGGTCACGCCCGGAATGTTGTCGGCGGTGTCACCTGTGAGTGCGAGAAAGTCCACAATCTGATCCGGTCTCACGCCGAACTTGGACTCCACCGCTGCTGCATCCAGAAATTCGCCCGTCATGGTGTTCATCAGCGTGACATGGTCGTTAACAAGCTGGGCCATGTCCTTATCACCGGTCGAGATGAGCGTGTTCAGACCGCGTTCGGCGGCCTGGCGGGCCAGTGTTCCGATCACGTCATCTGCCTCCACGCCTTCGATGATCACCAGGGGCAGGCCCATGGCGCGAATGAGGGCATGAATGGGCTCGATCTGCTCCCGCAGTTCCTCCGGCATGGGGGGGCGGTGTGCCTTGTACTCTGGATACAGGTCATTCCGGAAAGTTTTGCCCTTGGCATCGAAAACCATGATAATCCGGCTTGTGGGGTAGTCGCTCATCAGCTTGCGGACCATGCTGATGACGCCCCTGATGGCACCGGTATGCTGACCGGACGACGTGGTCAGATCGGGCAGGGCGTGAAACGCCCTGAAGAGATAGGATGAGCCATCGACCAGAATCAGATCAGGGGTAGGCATCTCGCCGGACATGCGTGGAGGTCTCCTGCTGCTACAATTGAGAAAGGGCCAGTTACTTGAACGGATGGAGTAGGTTAACAGTGCGCAGCCGGGCGCGCAAAGTCTTCGCAGTGCTCCTGTTGGGCTTGAGCCTGCAGGGCGTTCATGCGGCTGAAGAGCGTATTGAAGTGGTGCCCGAAGGCGCCGATATCGTCGTGAAAGCTGAAGAAGACAAGACGCTCTATGAATACCGCATCAATGGTGAGCTGATTCAGGTGCGCGTGGTGCCCAAGGTCGGGCCGGAGTATTACCTGGTGCCGCAGGATGATGGTTCCTTGCGCCGCTCTGACCGGCCACGCCTGTTGTTGCCGAGCTGGAAGATCCTGGAGTGGTAGCGCTTGGCTGTATATACCGAACTGACGCCGGCCGATATCGGGCCCTGGCTGCCCCGTTTCTTTCAGGGTGAGCGCCTCATAAGGCTCACCCCCATCTCGGGTGGCATCGAGAACACCAATTACTTTGTCGATCTGGAAGGGACATCTGGCACTCGTCGGGTGGTACTGACCGTTTTCGAGACACTGCCTGCGCGTGCGTTACCGTTTTTTGCCCGGTTGACCGTGAAACTGGCACACCATGGCCTGCCGGTCCCCGCACCGTTCGAGGATCAGCGTGGCCACTGGGTCTGCCGGATGGGCGGCAAGCCAGCCATGTGGCTACCGTGTCTGCCCGGGCAACATGTGACACGGCCCAACGCGCCCCAGTGCAAAGCCCTGGGTGACTTCATGCAGCGCATGCATGCACAGACGATGAACGTGCCGGGTGAGCCACATCCGAGGACCCTTGCCTGGATGCAGGATGTGCTCGACAGGGCCGTGACGATGCCCGAAGCCCAGCGGATGGACGTGCTGCAGGCCATCCGGGCCATGGGTGACGCCATGCCTGCCATTGAAGCTTTGCCCCGCGGCGTGGTGCACGGTGACCTGTTCATAGACAACGCCTTGTTCGAGGGGGATCGCCTCACGGGGGTTATCGACTTCTATCATGCTGCTCAGGCTCCCCTGCTGTTCGATGTGGCGGTCGCACTGAATGACTGGTGCTTTCGTGACGGGGATTATGACGATGCATCCTGCACGGCCTTGTTGAGTGGCTACCGGGCGCTGGAGCCGGCGGAGGTGCAGCTGCTGGCCTCCGTGCTGCGACTGGCGGCGCTCAGGTTTTGGGTCTCAAGGCTTGACTCGCTTTATGGCGGCGGTTACCAGCACCGTGCCAAGGCGGGTGAAACGCTCAAGGATCCCGGGCAAATGGCCGAGCGCTATCACTCAGCGAGCACGCTGACATCCTCGCGCGTTACCGCCTGGCTCAGTTGAGCGTGGCGGCCACCGGGTCCGAATAGTCGCTGGGCAACCCGTAGATATCCACCAGACGTACCCGGAACTGGTACTGTCCACTTGCCAGGTCCGCCAGGGACATGGCGGTTTGTGTGGGGTCTGTGATGCGGATGATATCGCGGGTGCGCGTCGTCTGCTCGACCACCTCGACTTCAAACCGCTCTATTTCGCTCAGCTCAAGGGGCGAGCCGTCAATGCGGCTGAACGGAATATTCCACACCAGCTGCTTCGGACGAGCGGGCGCCACGGTTTTGGACTGGGTGTCAGTCGGCTGACTGTTCGTGGGGCTGCTGGTTTTCTGGGTGGTTTGGGTCGTCTGGGGCTCGCCGCTGCCACGCGTATTGCCAAACTCTGTGCTGTCCACGTTCTTGCAGGCAGCCAGAAAGGCCACAAGCGCGCACACACAGACTCCCTTCAGGGCGTTATTCAACGTCATGCTCTCTCAATTCAATGGCGGTAAGAGTCGTTGGCAGCGAATCTGACAGCCTGACAACAAACAGGTCTGTGAGATCTATCGACTTGGGTGCTTAGTATAAAAAGTCATCAACAATTGTAAACAACTGTCAAAGTAAGAAATTGTGAACTTGTGAAACGCCTTCCGTTGGCCTTTTTTACAGTGTGTCAGCCTCAGAAATTACGCATCAAAAGTGTAAATTTTGCTGACCTCGGCGCGTCTTCCGGCAGGAAAACCTTGACGGTGTGTCCGGATCCGGGGGCGACATCCACCGCCTGACCTTTCAGGTTCTCGAGATGGTCGAGTCTGAATTCCCGATTGCCGGCCGGCGTCATCAGTTCGATGGTATCGCCCTTGGCAAAACGGTTCTTGACCTCAACGATCAGAGCGTGGTCATCCGCATCGTACTCGATCGCTTCGCCCACAAACTGCTGGCGACCGGCCGTGGAATGGCCCTTCTCGTAGTTCTGATATTCATCGTGTACATGGCGCCGGTAAAAGCCCTCGGTGTATCCCCGGTGGGCCAGTTTCTCCAGATCATCCATCAGGCGCATGTCGAAGGGGCGACCGGCCACGGCATCGTCAATGGCCTTGCGATAGGCCTGCGCGGTACGCGCGACATAGTAGAAGGACTTGGTGCGACCCTCAATCTTGAGCGAGTGAACGCCGATTTCCGTCAGGCGCGGGACATGGTGAATGGCCCGCAGGTCCTTCGAGTTCATGATGTAGGTGCCATGCTCGTCCTCGTAGGCCGGCATCAGGCGTGAAGGGTCGTTGCCTTCCTGCAGGAGAAAAATCCTGGAAGAGGTGTCTCCTTCGCCCAGTGTGGGGGCGTTTTCATCCGGTGACCATTCCTGCGCGACCGATTGGGCAATGACGTTGCCGGCTTCGTCTTCGGTCGCCTCATGGGCCTGGTACTTCCAGCGGCAGGCATTGGTGCAGGTGCCCTGATT
>RFIV01000211.1 GCA_003695085.1 Gammaproteobacteria bacterium | reverse complement strand
TCCCTGAACTGACGTGCAAGCACGTCAGTTCAGGGAGGCACGCCGCATTCGTCGGGCGCTCTTTGCAAGGCCTCTGTTGCGCTCCGCCAATATTGAGCGTCATGTCTGGTGGCCGAATGGGACGCCCGACGGGCCTTCATCCGAGCTGGGCCTGACCGGGCCGATCAAGGTTCTGGCAGAAAGTGCAAGCCTCGGGGTGTCGGTCATCGAGCAGGCGGGATGCCGGTTTGTGGTAGGAAACGAGCCAACGGATGGTACTGAAGCCGGCTCCGCAATCCGGGGTGAAGCGATCCTGGCACGCGTGCTGTTCGGGCAGCCCCGGAAGCAGCCCGACGCGCTGCTTTTCACGCTGCCGGCAAATGTGCTGAAAGATGCCGAAACCTCGTTGTGGATTCGCATGAACAGGCTCAATGACGCACTGACTCATCAAGAGGCTTTGCAGGTTCCACTTATTCTTCATCTGACAGGCGTAGAAACCCTGGAGGGCGGTGAAGTTGTCTGGCGGGGTGCGTGGCGTGAGTGCCTCGGGTTTGGAATCGGGCAGGGCGCAGGGCAATGGCTGCATGACTTTACATGTAGCGCACAACAGCTGTTTGAAAGGTTGCGCATGCGCACACAGCAGCAGATGAGCGAGGAAATCGAACTTGAGGCCCGAGTGCGTGCCCAACGATTTCTCACCGGAGTGCACGAGTCGCTGGCCATTGTGGAGCGATTGATATTCAGGATCATGAATGAAACATCGGCGCGCCGTCTTGCTCCGCTCGCTGTCGCCATGGACAGGCCTGCCGATCGCGTACCGCGCTGGACGCAGCACCCGGTGCTGAGCCGTATTCCGTCTTATCAGCCTCCCAAAACCACGCGAAGAGCCAGACGATTACTTGAAGCGGGCGCATGGGCAGGCGCGCTTGCCGGCATGTCTGCGGTAGCTATTGCCAGTTGGCAGGACTATGACCGTTTCACGACTCAAGCCAATGTCGTCGCCGCAAAGGTTGGGGCGCAATTCAAACTGGATAGCGCGGGCGGTGTGGATGCACTGTCGGCCTGGTCTGAACTGGGCGCGGCTACTGGCAATTGGTTGCAAGGGCATGGATTGCTTGCCGAGCCGGATAACGCTGGTATTCAGGCGGCTCTCGAGCGCGGCTATCAGGCACGACTGTTTCATTATCTCGCTCCCGCAGCGGAAGAGGCGTGGCTGCAGCGCCTGCAGGAAGCACCTGCGGATATCCGGCATCTGTCCAGCCTGAGCAAGGCCCTGGGCAGCCTGTCTGGTCAGACTGACTGGACTGATTCGGCACGCGCATTCTGGGTCGGCCTGCCCGGGCTGGATGCGGTCGAGGCCAGATGGCTCAAGGATCTGGCAACCCTGGAGTCGCGTCCGGAGTATCAGCGTGCTCACGAGGCACTGAAAAGTGCCATGGCTGCCATACCGCTGGAAGATCAGGTCATGGCCCGCCTTTTCGATGAAGATGAAGTGCGTCGCCTGGGAAGTGTGGGGGTTGATGAGCTTCTGGGGGGCAAGGCGCGTGCGTGGCTCAAGTCAGTTGATGATGTATCCGTTCCGCGGTTTTATACGTCAACCGGTTACCACACGCTTTTTGCGCCGCGACTGGATGAAGTGCTCGCGCTGTATCGGGAGGAATCGCGCGCAATTCAGGGCGAAGCGGATGCCTTTCCGGAGGCTGCATTGCGCCTGGCCGCCGAGCAAGCCTATGCCGACAGGGTGGAACAGGCATGGAAGCAGGCAATGGGACGTGTGAGATTGCAACGGCCGGACTCCGAGTCCCTGGCAGAATACTTGCTGTGGCTGGGCAGCGAGAGTGAGTCGCCGGTGCGCCACCTGCTGCAGGCTGTTGCTTTGCACACTGATTTTGCACTTGCTGCCCCGGGTAGCCGTCTGTCAGTGGAAAAGGCTTTCAAGCTTGCTTCCATGGGGCAGGGAATGACGGCACGAGTCGCCGCTAGAGCGAAGCGACTGAGCAATATTCTGGCCCCGGGGGCAGAGGCAGAGAAGACACCGGCCATTGAAATACCGGTAGAGCTGCGCGCGATCCAGAAACGCTTTGAACCCTACCGTGAATGGCTCGGAGCCGATGCTTCATCGGGTCGTTGGCAAGGGCTGGCGGCTACCTTGAGTGCTTTGGGTGACAGGTTGCAGGCATTGGAAGATGCCCCGGCCAGCGAGCGTTATGATTCAGCCTCCAAAGCGCTTCTGTCTTCCGGTGCACGGGCCGAGTATCGCCGTCAGTTGCGTGAAGCGAGGGCACTGCCTGAACCTGCGCGGGGATGGGTTGTGGCTGCGTTGGGACAGTATCAGGGGCAGCAGAGCGGCTATGTGCGGCAGGCGATGCAAGCAGCGTGGAAACGGATCAGATCGGACTGGCGCCAATTGATTGAGGGACGCTATCCCTTCGATTCCGGCGCTGAGGAAGATGTACCGGTCGCTCAGATGGCAGGCCTGTTCGGACCGCAAGGCGAGCTGAATCTTTTTTATGAGGAGTTCGTCAAGCCCTTCGTTGAAGAAACAGCGGCTGGTTTGCGTAACCGCAAGGGAAGCGCCGGATTGGGC
>RFIV01000210.1 GCA_003695085.1 Gammaproteobacteria bacterium | reverse complement strand
TGCTGGACCGGCTTGATTCTTCAGGTCTCCTGAAAACGGGCCAGATCACGCTGGAGCTGACCGAAAATCTGGCCATGGAAAAGAACTCGGAACAACGGCAGAATCTTCTGCGCCTGAAGGACGCCGGCAGCCGGATCGCCCTGGACGACTTCGGCACCGGCTACTCATCCCTGAGCTATCTGAAAAATCTGCCCATCGACATCATCAAGATCGACCGGTCCTTCACTCGCGATTTGAGGGAAGACCCCAGCGATGCCGCCATGGTCAACGTCATCTGTGACATGGCGCGCACCTTCGGCATGCAGGTAATCGTCGAGGGGGTGGAAACCGCTGATCAGCTCACCTTTTTTCGCCACCGTACCGAGTGCCTCATTCAGGGCTACTTTTTTGCGCGCCCCCTGCCACTGACCGAATTCACGCGCTTCGTGACCAATGAAGCCACTTGCATGGCCCGCCTGCTGCAGCATCTTCAGCAACCGAACCCCTGAGCGCAAAGCGGGCATGACATGCAGGCACGGATCGCCGTAACATGAAACGAGCCCGACACAAGGAGACTCATGCGTGGCCAGACTGACATTCCTCGGCGCCGTTGAAGGCGTCACGGGTTCTCAATACCTGCTGGAAACGGCTCGGAGCCGCATTTTGCTGGACTGCGGCCTGTTTCAGGGGCGCAAGGAAGAAGAGGCAGGCAACGAGGCGCCCTTCGAATTCGATCCGCAGGCACTTGACGCCGTGGTGCTCTCCCATGCGCACCTGGATCATTCCGGCCGCTTGCCCCTGCTCGCGCGCGGTGGGTTCGGCGGCCCAGTCTACATGACCCGCCCCACCGCCGATCTCATCGAGGTGTTACTGCACGATGCCGCCTCCCTGCAGGAACGCGATGTGGAGTGGGCCAATCGCCGCCGGCGCCGCGCCGGCAAACCGGAGCTGGCCCCCCTGTACACCAATGAAGACGTCGATCTGGCACTGGAACTCTGTGTGGGCCTGCCCTACCACGCGGCCACGGCCATCACCGAGGATGTGACCCTGACCTTCCATGATGCCGGACACATACTCGGCTCGGCGATTGTCCAGCTTGTCATCCACGAGGATGGACGGGACAAGACTTTGGTTTTCTCGGGTGATCTGGGCAATGCCCAGGCCGCGCTCCTGCGTGATCCGGAATATCTGCAGCAGGCAGATATCCTGCTGATGGAGTCCACCTACGGGGACCGCAATCACAAGCCCATGGACGAGACCCTGCAGGAGTTCGAAAACGTCATTGAGGAAGCGTCTGCCAACGGCGGCAATATCCTCATTCCGTCGTTCGCTGTCGGGCGCACACAGGAACTGATTTACCGGCTCGGTGAACTGTATCAGAAGGGCAAGCTGCGCCATCAGGCCATCTACCTGGACAGCCCCATGGCCATTGCCGTCACCGAGATCTATCATCGTTACCAGTACATGTACAACCACGAAGACCGGGCGGAAATCGAACACCATACCCGCAAGCTCAAGCCCGCCCAGCGGAACCTGCACTCCTTTCTGCCCATCCTTCGGTACAGCATCACGCCCGAGGACTCCATGGCCCTGAACAAGATCGACCGGGGTGCCATCATCATTGCCGGCAGTGGCATGTGCAACGGCGGGCGCATACGCCACCATCTCAAGCACAATCTGTGGCGTCGACAATCGCACGTGCTGTTCGTGGGCTATCAGGCCATTGGTACACCGGGCCGGGCCCTGGTGGATGGTGCCACGCACCTGCACGTTGCCGGGGAAGACGTGGTAGTCAACGCCCGCATCCATACCCTCGGGGGGTTTTCCGCCCACGCGGGTCAAACGCAGCTTCTGGAATGGCTGAACCACTTCCGCACGAGCCGCCCCGAGCTGTACCTGGTGCACGGCGAGCCGGAAGCCAAACAGGCTCTGAAACGCGCCGCAGAGGACGACGGATGGCAGGCCCATATTCCCGACAAGGGCACCCGACTGACGTTCTGAACAGGCACGGCACACGATGACACCCGCCATTCAGGCAGCCAAACGGGCCGGCATTGCCTTTCAGACTCACAGCTACGATCACGACCCGAACACGCCCTCCTATGGTGAAGAAGCGGCGAAGAAACTGGGGGTGCCGGCGGGGCGCGTGTTCAAGACGCTGGTGGTGGCCTGCCCGAAAGGAACGCTTGCGATTGGCATTGTACCGGTTGCGCGCCAGCTGGATCTGAAGGCCATCGCGCGCACGCTGGGCGTCAAGAAAGTCGAGCTGGCGCGGCCGGCGGATGTTACGCGGGCCACCGGGTATGTCCTCGGCGGAGTCAGCCCGCTGGGCCAGAAAAGACGCCTTCCAACCCGCCTCGACACGTCAGCGCGGGATTGGCCCACAATCTGCGTCAGTGCAGGCAGGCGTGGCCTGGAAATCGAGCTGGCACCGGATGACCTGCTGCAGCTGACGGGCGGTGTCCTGGCCGACATCGCGGGCTGAGTTGCCGTGCATTGAATTCAGGCACGTTATCCCCACATAAAATCGTGACAGGCGAGAAGTCTGACGAGGCACGAGCGAGGTGCGTGGCTCAAGGGGCTGCTGGCACGCCAGATCTGGCAGGACGTTCGTGCTCGTCAGGCGGAGAAGAACAATGTCTCTCTGGATCAGGTCATCCCGGACGACAGCTTCATCTACGATGATGACGAGTCGTTCTGGGAATGGTATCAGCCGGATGATGCAGAAAAGCTGGAAGACGAGCTGGCAGCCAATCAACCGTCTGTTGAAGAAGTGGTCGCCGCCATGGAGAACCATGAATTGCCTGCGCCCGAGCGTCTGGCGCTGGCACTGCACGACGTCTACCAGCTTGTGCTGCAGGATGTGGCTGCAACCATGCGCCGGGAGCTGGAAGAGGTCCACCGCTTCATCCGCACTGCCCGCCAGCAACTCGGGCTGTGACCAGGCCTCCCTCCTCAAAAAAAACCGCCGGCAAAGGCCGGCGGAAAGTCGTTGCTAGTGCAATGAGGGAGGGTCGTACTACTGACGAGAGGCCCTGGCAGCTGCCAGACTCTCCGCGGCAATAGTTCTGATTCCGGCCCAGTCACCATCCCGTACCAGTGCGGATGGGGTCAACCAGGAGCCGCCCACGGCAAAGACGTTGGGCTGAGCCAGAAATTCGGTCATGTTTTTCTGCCCGATCCCCCCGGTGGGGCAGAAACGAACGTCCGGGAATGGCCCGGCAAAAGCTTTCAGTGCCGGGACTCCGCCGGCCACGGTTGCCGGGAACAGCTTGAAACGGCGGTAGCCTTTCTCGTATCCCAGCATCATTTCGGAAATGGTGGCCACACCCGGCAGATAGGGCACGGGATTGCCCGCACCATGATCCAGCAACGCAGGCGTCACCCCGGGCGAGATCACAAACTGGCCACCCGCATCGGCCACCCGGCGATAATCCTCCACGGTAACCACGGTACCCGCGCCCACCACGGCCTCCGGCAAGGCCGCGCGCAGGCGGCTGATCGCATCCAGCGCACACGGTGTACGCAGCGTGACTTCCAGTACCCGAATCCCGGCTTCCAGCAGCGCCTCGCCCAGCGGTACGGCATGCTCGGCCTGCTCGACCACAATCACCGGTACCAGCGGCTGGTCTTCAAAATGGGTTTCCAGTTTTGCCTGCACGTCAGTCATACTTCAGTCACTCGTTCACGCACACCAATAAATCGTTAACGGTTGCTGCAGGAACAGCCGGATGGGCATCTGTGCCACGTCCTCCAGGTTTTCCAGGGCCTTCTCCAGCGTCATCCGCTTGTCTTCACCCACGATATGCAGGGCCCGGTGCCCCGCACGCAACAGCGCCGAAGCTGTAAACGTGATCCGGTCGTGCGGCGCGTCCAATGGTGTCATGGCCGCCACACGCGCATCACCTTCAGGGGCCAGCGCAGACGCCAATCCTGCCGCACCGGGAAAGAGTGATGCGGTATGCCCGTCATTGCCCATTCCCAGAACCGCAACATTCAGGGGCCAGGCCAGAGACTCGAGCTGCGCCTCCACGCTATCCAGCGCATCGTACGGTGTCAGTTCGCTTGTCTTCAGCGGAACGAAACGCGCCGCAGCCGCTTCATTCACCAAAAGATGATTCTTCACCAGCCGGGTATTGCTGGCCTCATGCTGACCACCTACCCAGCGTTCGTCCACCAGCGTCACATCCACGCGTGACCAGGGCAGTGCCTGCTGCGACAGCGCTTCAAAAAACGGCACGGGCGTGCTGCCGCCACTGACCGCCAGACTGACCCTGTCACGGCTTTCCAGCCCTGACCGCAATCGTGCTGCCACATCCTCGGCGAGGCGGGCCGCCAGTGCCGACCGGCTGTCGGCTTCCACCCAGTTCACGTTGTCCGGCAGCTCAGGCATCTTCATACCAGCTCCGTCCATCACGTGCGATCATGGCGATGCTCGCCACCGGCCCCCAGGTGCCTGCCGCATACTTGCGGGGCTTGTCACCGGCCTTCTCCCAGCTGTCAATCAGCTGGTCAATCCAGCGCCAGGCGTATTCCACCTCGTCACGACGCACGAACAGGTACTGATTGCCGTTCATGACCTCCCAGAGCAGACGCTCGTACGCATCCGGCACGCGCTCGGTCTGGAAGGCCTCGGAAAAGCTCAGTTCCAGCGGGCCCTGACGCAGGCGCATACCCTTGTCCAGCCCCTGATCCTTGGTGGCCACCTGCAGGGAAATCCCCTCGTCCGGTTGCAGCCGGATGATGAGCCGGTTGCAGGCCATGTACTTCTGATCCGGATCGAAGATGTAGTGCGGTGCCGGCTTGAAATGAATGATGATCTCGGACAGTTTCTCCGGCATGCGCTTGCCCGTGCGCAGGTAGAAAGGCACCCCGGCCCAGCGCCAGTTGGCGATTTCCACCTTCATGGCCACGAAGGTTTCGGTCTCGGAGTTGGGGTTGGCCCCCTCCTCTTCCATGTAACCCGGCACCGGCTTGCCATCAATCATGCCCTTGGTGTACTGCCCCCGTACCAGATGCGTTTCCATCTGGTTGGGCTCGATCGGGCGCAGTGCCCGCAGCACCT
>RFIV01000209.1 GCA_003695085.1 Gammaproteobacteria bacterium | reverse complement strand
TGGCGGACGGCGAGTTCTACCGGATTGGTGGCACCACACCGATCAAGTCAGACGTGCGCATTATCGCGGCCACCCATCAGGACCTGGAAAAGCTCGTGGAGGCAGGGCGATTCCGCGAGGACCTGTTCCACCGCCTGAACGTGATTCGCGTGCATCTGCCCAGACTGGCGGACCGTCGCGAGGACATCCCCCGTCTGGCCTCTCATTTCCTGGCGCGTGCTGCGCGTGAACTCAATGCCGAGGCCAAGATCCTGACACCGGAGACGGCAGATTACCTCATGCAACTGCCTTGGCCGGGCAATGTGCGCCAGCTTGAGAATCTGTGTCGCTGGCTGACCGTCATGGCGTCGGGCACGGAGATTCAGGTAGACGATCTGCCACCGGAACTCCGGCAAGAGGATGCGGCCGCCCCCGCTGATGGCCAGCCTACCTGGCAGCAGGCCCTTCGCCGCTGGGCGGAGGATGCGCTGAAGCGGGGCGAACAGGGCATCCTGGACAAAGCGGTGCCGGAATTCGAGCGCACCATGATTGAAGTGGCGCTGGCTCAGACCGGCGGGCGCAAGAAAGAAGCCTCTGACCTGCTGGGCTGGGGCCGCAATACCCTGACGCGCAAGCTCAGGGAGCTGGGCATGCAGGCGGACTGACAGCCCCCTGTCCGCCCCAGCGTCACAGCGTATCCAGCTGGCGGGGCCGCTCGATATGGTAGCCCTGTGCGTAATCGATCTTGAGCATCTTCAGAAGGGTCATCACGTCCCGGTGCTCGACCTGAGGTGCGACCACTTCCTTGCCCATGAAGTGCGCCATTTCGGTCATGGAACGCACCATCAGCTGGTCGTTCTTGTCCGTATGCAGGTCGCGTATGAAAGACCCGTCAATCTTGATCATGTCGACCGGCAGCTGCTTGAGGAACTGCATGGCACTCACCCCGGTGCCGAAGTTACCCAGACAGAAGTGTGCGCCATACTCTCGCAGCTCGTTGATGAAATCGATTACATCATGCAGGCGGGTGATGGCTGAAGCCTCGGTGATTTCGAAGGTGATCTTGTCCAGCGGACAGTCAAACCGGGTCAGCTTTTCGAAGATATACTCAAGCAACACTTCATCATTGAGCGAGTGGCCGGACAGGTTGATGGACACCCCGCCCAGATCCTCGATCTTCTGACGATTGCTCACCATCCAGTCCAGTACACGCCCCACCACCCAGCGGTCCACATCCTGCATGCGGTTGTACTGCTCGGCCGCCCTGACAAATTCTGCAGCGGGAATCAACTGGCCTTGCGAATCGTGCACGCTGAGCAGGATCTCATACTGCGGTCCAAGTGCCGTGTCGGCCTTGAGCGGGATGATTTTCTGGCACCGCAGCAGCAGGCGCTCATTGTCCAGCTGCTCGCTGATCCTCGCCACTTCAGCCAGAATGGCTTCCTTGCGCGCGCGGCTCTGGTCGTCGAGCTCTCCTGCCAGAATCCGTCGCTCTGAACGGGCAGCCTTGTCTGCCGCACTCTTGGCCGAGGCAATCATCTGAGACGCCGATGCCTGTCCCGCTGCACAGGTGACATAGCCCGCCACCGCCTTGACACTCAGGCGCTCGTCCTTGTACTGAACCGGTTTTCCGGTAACGGCATCCAGCAGGCTTTCCAGACGGGCAATGGGATCGCCCTCCAGTGCCAGCACAAACTCATCACCACTGAATCGCGCAACCAGTTCCTTCTCGTCACAAAACGCCTGAATGCGACCGGCCAGTTCCTTGAGCACTGCATCTCCGGCCTCAAAACCAAAGGAATCATTGATCAGCCGGAAACCCTCCAGCGAGACCAGAGCCACCTGCACCGCCTCTTCAGGGTTGCGCTGTTCGATGATCAGCCCCAGCTGACGTTCGAATTCCTTGCGGTGCATGACGCCCGTGAGCTCATCATGGGTTGAAGCGAAGGACAGCTGCTCGTAGAGGTTCTTGACCATGTTGTCGAGGCTTTCATCGACAATTTCACGATCATGCTCGGGATCCGGCACGGCAATACCGTCGCGCAGGTAGCGAGCCAGTGTCAGCGGATCCAGCTCCACGACTTTCATGCCCTGATGGTTCACGAACACATAGCGGCTGAAATGCCGGCCAATCCAGACCAGGCGGATAAACTGGGGTTCGTTGTCCTCAGGTTTGCGAAGCTGCAGCCAGTCCCCGGTCCTGAGCTGCTGCGCGCGATTGAGCCAGCGTTGCAGCCCGGCCTTTCGGGCCTCCCCGGCAATGGCTTCCGGCGAGGCCTCCTCCTCCACGGGCTCCTCGGGCATATCCACCTTCTCCACAGGCGCATCAGGTTCGCGCACGAGGAAGTTCTTCAGCGCATCCCGGATATGGCCCGACGGCAGATGGCTGCTGGAAATGGTGGCCAAGCCTTCCTGAATCAGTGCAAGCAGATCGCGCAGGTTGACAGGCGTGGAGGCATCCTCGGCAAAATCCATGAGCAGGTCGATGACGCTCAGGTAATTCTGCCACGCCTCGCTGCCTTCACCCTGCCGGATGTGAGTCAGTATCAGCAAATCCCGCCAGCCACCGTCCAGAAGGGTCACCAGTGCCTTGGGTACCTGCTTGCCGGCAATGCGTCGGGCAATCGCCTCACGCACAGCATGCTTGGCGAGATCCACCTTTTGCTGCCCTTCCGCGGCGGCTGTGACACGCTCCACGTTGCGACGATAGAGCAGGTTCTGGCGCTCGACCAGATCATCCAGCTCTGTCAGCACGGATTCGAACACATCCGGATCGTTGGCCGCTTCCTGCTGGATCCGCGTGACCAGCGCATTGACACGCTGAACATTCACCGGACTGAGCCGTGACCCCTTGACGCCAATTTGTGCCAGGCGATTGATCACCTTGCGTGCCGGTGCATTGCGATCTTCAAAGAACTCCGGATTGCGCAGCAGCAGGCGCAACAGGGGCAACTCCAGGCTGCGAATCTGGGACTTGGCCATGTCCGTCACGCGCGGGCTTTGCAGCATGCTCATGAAGAACTGATCCACGACATCCACCGCTTCGTCCTGCTTCGGAGTCAGAGGCTTCATCTTGCCCGTAGCGAAGGCCCGGCGCAGGCGCGCCTTGAGCGAATTCTGGCGGTTTTCCAGTGCCTCCACATCCACGGCCGGAGCCGGTTGAGTCGGTGCCAGCGTATCGATCAGCTCATCACTGGTCACCGCATCCTGCTCCTGCTCCACAACGGGCACCGCTTCTTCCGGCGCACTTGAGGGGCGGGCCGCCCGCAACTGATCCAATTGCCTGAACAGGTTGCGAACCGACGAAAACGACTGGCGAGCCGATGCCAACTCCGAGTGAATGGACGAGCGCGCCTGATGCGTCGCCCGGGTCTGCGTGAAGGCCTGTCTGACCGGTACCGAGGCATCCTCCACCGGTGCCTCTTCAGGCGTCTCGGTGCTGTCCTGCCCGGTCTCCGGTTCGGATACGGGCTCAGCGGGGCGGGCGGGCGCCCCGGCACCCTCATCCCCGACAGAGGCCATATAGCGACTCAGATCCAGATCCGGCAGCACGCCACTTTCGATCAGATAGCTGTTGAGTGTCTCGTACAAGGGCTCCAGCTGCTGCAAGACTTCCTTTTCAAACACCTGGTAGCAGACTTTCTCAACATCCAGTTGCTGCTCCAGGGGCTTGATGGCTTCGCGAAAGGCATGACAAATCACCGCCGGGCCTACCGGGTGATGCCCGGGCAATGCACCGACATCCGCCGCATCCAGCCGCAGCTTGAGTTGCAGCAACAGGTTGCGATAGCGCGTTTCGGCGCGGGTGGACATGACCTTCAGAATCAGCCAATCCTCGAATTCATCCTTGCCCACCAGGCTCAGACCACTGTCGGGCTGTTGCCCGGGTGTGCCAGCAAAGGTGACGGCCGAAGCTGGCTGCATGAGCCGGGGCAGCGCTTCCATTGCAACCTGAATCAGGCGCCGACCTTGCTGGCGCGTCAGCGTCGCAGCATCCGCGATGCGGTTCTGATCCGTGTCACTGCGTGCAACACTGGCGGCATCCATGAGCGCGTCCGGCAGGGCTTCAACCGCACTTTGCATCAATGGCCTGATATGCTGATCGACACGCTTTCGGATCTCCCCTCGCAGGGCATTGGAAATGGCGTTGCCGGGGCGCACCCGGGTCTCACCCTGAAGATTCTCCGCTGCGGCAATGCGCAACAGTGATCCGATGGCCGCCGGGTTGGGCTGCATCAGCTTGATGGCGGCGCCCTCCGGCATCAGGCGCACCACTTGCCCTTCCAGCACATACTCACGCGCCGTCAGCACATCCGAAAAGGCGACGCGAACGCTGTCTCCTGTGCGGAATCCGACGGTGACCCCCGTTTCCATGACCGGGACGCGTCCATCCGACTGATTGGGACTGAGTTGAAAAAAGAGTCCGCCACTGCAAAAATCCAGAACCTGAATCCGATAATTACGCCCGGTGGGGCCTGTCAACGAGGCATTCAGTTGTATTGTCCGGCGCGGACTGGCGCGTCGCTCCATACGTGTCCCTGCGTCCTGTGTAGGGGTGTGATGTCCACCCGATAAAACGATTATAGACCGGAATTACTCATATGACGGCAAGCGCCCCCACCCTTTCTTTCAGATCCCGATGGTGTCAATGGCTGGCGCTTTTGAGCATGGCCCTTATTCTAACGGGCTGTGAGAGTGTTCGCTACTATTGGCAAGCAGCCCGGGGGCACTTCGAACTCATGCAAGCGGTTCGTCCGGTCGACGAGGTGCTGGAAGATCCTGCCACACCCGCCCGTCTTCGACCTCACCTGGAGATTCTGAAACTGGCCCGACAGTTTGCCGCGCACACACTTGCGCTCGAGGCCGGAGACACCTACACGGGCTTCGTCGATCTCAAAAGGCCAGCCGTAGTCTGGAATCTGTTTGTCAGCCCGGTCAACCGGCTTGAACTCAAGACCTGGTGCTTCCCGGTCGCCGGTTGTGTGGGCTACCGGGGCTATTTCAGTCATGAGGCGGCGGAAGCCGCTGCCAGGGCCTACGCCGGTGACGATGTGTGGATTGGTGGCGCGGGCGCCTATTCGACACTGGGCTGGTTTGATGATCCGCTGCTGTCCACCATGCTCGGCCCCACACCACTGGATACGGCCGCACTGGTATTTCACGAGCTGGCACACCGAACGCTGTACATTCCCGGCGATACCGAGCTGAATGAAAGCTGGGCCACCTTTGTGGAGCAGGTCGGTGCAGGGCAGTTTGCGCACACACAAGGCCTGCAGTCCGACTGGGCCAGATACCAGCAACGGCAGGCTGCCCGACAGGCTTTTACAGACCTGGTGGCGCAGTTGCTGAACCAGCTCGAGCGGGCATATCAGGGGGCAACAACGTCGGATGCCCGTGCGCGCCGAGAGCCTCTCTTTGCCCGGTTCCGGAGCGCCCTCATCCAGTGCGCGGAGCAGCACCCATCACTCACCCCGTGGGCGCAACACTGGCAAAGGCCGCTTAACAATGCGCGCTTGCTCACTGTCCGCAGCTATCACCGCTGGGTGCCAGCATTGCACGTTCAGTTTGAGGCCCTCGGCGGGCAGTGGCCTGCCTTCAGGGCATGGATGCAGGCCCTCGCCGACCAGCCGCGAGACGCGCGCACGCTTACCCTGGAAAGTCTCGCACAGAGGGCAGCCCGGGTCGCAAATCAGTCAAGCCGCTTGACGAACACCTTGGAGTTTCGCTGCCAGTTATAAGTTTGCTGCCGCTTCACCGGCAGGGACTCGGGTGAGGCAGGCTCGAAGCCGTGCTCCAGAAACCAGTGTGCCGTCTGAGTCGTCAGCACAAAGAGCGTGCGGATGCCTTGCTCACGCGCCAGCCGTTCCACCCGGGATAGCAAGCGTTCCCCGCGCCCCTTCCCGGCATAGTCAGACCGCACGGCGACACACGCCAGCTCGGCGGCCTCCTCTTCCAGGGGGTGCAATGCGGCACACCCGATGACAGCGCCGTCACGCTCATCAATCACAAAGTGGCTGATTTCCTGCTCCAGACGCTCCCGGGAACGGCGCACCAGCACACCGCCCTCCTCAAGCGGGCGAATCAGCTCGAGAATACTGGCCACATCTTCAATGGTCGCCATCCGGACCTGTTCATAGGATTCATCCGTGATCAGCGTTCCCACTCCATCCCGGGTGAACAACTCTTCGAGAATCGCACCATCGCCGGACCAGCCGATCCAGTGCACCCGCCCCACCCCGTTCTCGAGGGCCCGGCATGCTGCGTCCAGCTTGCGGCGGGCCTCGCCATCCACGGGCAGGCTTCTGGCCAGCGTCCGGGCTTCTCCGACCGTCAGCTCACGACACCCCTTGCCGTCGGGGCCGCAAAGGACCGGCTCACGCGCATAGACAATCAGCTTGTCCGCCTCAAGGGCTTGTGCCACGGCACTGGCGGTCTCCTCCACGGTCAGATTGAACAGCTCCCCGGTCATGGAGCAGCCGGTGGGGGGAATCAGCACGATATAGCCCAGGGAAAGTTGCTCGCGCAACGCCTCGGCATGCACGCGCCGGACTGTGCCTGTCAGGCACAGATCCACGCCGTCCAGCACACCCACCGGCCGCGCGGTCACGAAGTTGCCACTGCAGACCTTGACGGCACTGTTGTGCATGGGTGAGTTGGGCAGTGCCATGCTGAAACGGGCCTCCAGGCGCGCGCGCCATGCTCCGGCCAGGCGCGCCACCACATCCATGGCTGTCTCATCCGTCACCCGCACGCCGTGATGCAGATGGGAAGCCTGAGACCGATCAGCCAGCACGCGCTCCACTTCATGGCGCACACCGAACACCACCACGATCTTGAGCCCCAGGCTGTTGAGCAGCGTGAGATCCGAGACTATCCGTTTATAGGCTTCACCGGCAAACACATCTCCATCCAGCATCACCACGAGAGTCTTGCACCGGTGCGCATGGATGTAGGGGGACGTCTGGCGAAACCAGGCGACCTGATCGGAAGCGGTCGTCGTCATCGTGCTGTCTCAGTACAGTATTGATCCAGTGCCGCCTCAAGAAAGCGTGTCATGGCCGGCACATATTCGAGCGCCATATATTCGTTCGGCTGGTGTGCCTGGTCAATATGTCCCGGTCCCAGCACGACGGTGTCGATCCCCTGAGCCGCCAGAAAAGGGGCCTCGGTGGCAAAACCGACCGACCTGGGTGCCTGCCCGGTCGCGCGTGCACAAAACCGGACCAGATCACTGTCGGGAGGCTGGTGAAAGGGGGGCACGCCCGCAAACAATTGCCGGAGCCGTATCTCCACGCCATGCGCCTCTGCCACCGGCGCCAGGGCATCCTCAAGCTCGGCCTCTGTGGCTGCCATATCCATGCCGGGGTTCAGGCGAATATCGAATTGCAGCGAGCAGTGGCCGCAGATCCGGTTGGGATTATCCCCGCCGTGGATGCAGCCGGGATTGAGCGTGGGCACGGACACTTCAAATTCAGGCACGGCATAGCGCCCGGCCCACGCGGCACGCACTTTCCTCAGGGCCAGAATCGCGTCCGTCATGGCTTCCAGGGCATTCCGACCCAGGGCCGGGTTGGAGGAATGTCCGCTCTGCCCCTGAATGTCGAGGGCATTCATGAGAATCCCCTTGTGCTGATAGACCGGTGCCATGCCGGTCGGTTCTCCGATAATGGCGTGTGCACCCAGCCTGGGCTGTTCTTCGACCAGGCGGCGAATCCCGTTCATGGAGCTTTCTTCATCGGCGGTGGCGATGAGCACCACAGGCCGCCGGAGCCGGCTTTTCTGACGGGCAACAGCGGCCAGGGCCAGCGGAAAGAACCCCTTCATGTCGCACACCCCCAGCCCGTACCAGCGGCCGTCACGCTCTGTCAGCTGATAGGGGTCGGACTGCCACTTCGCCTCATCCCAGGGAACCGTGTCCGTGTGGCCAGACAGAATCAAACCGTCTTCACCCGCTCCCAGGGTCGCAATCAGATTGAACTTGTCAGGATCCCGGGATACCGGCTGCAGCTGCACGTCAAATCCCAGCGCCTCGCACCAGTCGGCCAACAGCTCCACGACCTGCCGGTTGCTCTGGTTCCATTCCGGCAAGGCCGACGAGACTGACGGCGCAGCCACAAGCCGGGCCAGCATCGAACGAACATCCGGCAAACTCAAGGCTGGCTCCGCGTATAGATTTCGACTGTCTTGATCTCCACCTTCTTGATGGTATAACCCACCTCACCCTTTGCCACCTGGCGCGCCAGCTCAAGGCTGTAGGGTTCCACCCGGGTCAGGCGCCCTTCGAGCACCTTGCCGGAATGCAGGGTCACGCGGGCAGGCAGATCAAGATAGACCTCCAGTTCCCCGGGATCCACCTCCAGCCACTGCCTGACCGGCTCAGGCGGAACCTGCGAGGGCGATTCGGGCTCCGGCTCGGGTGGCGCCGCCTCAGCCGCCGATTCCGACTGCGTCAGCGCGCGGGCCAACTGTTCGGTATTGGCACGCAAGGTCAAGCCGGCATAGGGTTTGCCATTGAGCGTCATCCTGAAGCCCAGCGCATCCAGCACACTTTCTGCGCTCATCAGCGTGATCATGTTGTACTCGAAGTCAGGCACCGGATTCAGGGCGATTCTCAAGTCCGCATCCCCCAGCATCCACTGGCGGCTCGCATCCAGCCACCCAGCCCCCAGTTCCAGCCCCAGGCTCCCGGCCGCACGCGCCACATTCTGCTGTGCCCGCACCAACAGCTCGCTCTCATCCAGGCCGGTCTTTCCGCCGCACAGGCGGTTGAGACGCTTCTCGAACCCGAGATCGGCCAGGTCCAGCTCCAGGTGGATGATCCGGGGTGGCTTGCTGGCAGCCGGCGGCGGTATGACAAGGTCGTGGAACAACTGCAGGTCGGCCGTCAGGTGCGCACGCTGAACCCCATCCATCAGCGATTCGACATCGATCTTCAGCAGGCGATCAAAACGGTCAAAGGTCCAGCCCATTCTTGCTTCGAAAGTCAGAACACCGTACCCCATCTCGAGCAGTGCCGCGGCATCTACCCGCCTGATGTCACCGCACGGTCTCGGGAAAAACAGCGTATCCAGCGGTGTCACCGGCAGATCCTCGGTGCTACCCGGTACCACCTTGACGGGCACTTCACCCCCGCTGAGCTCAATCTGGAGGCTGTCGGGCAACCATCCCTTCTCGAGATTGCTGCCCAGCGTGATCAGTGCCCAGGCAGAGGGAAACTTCAGTGTCACAGCATCCAGGCTGAGCGTGTTGCGCCAGCGATACGGCGTTATCCTTACATCGCGAATGCGGATGGTGCCATCCAGCTCCGACTCCACCCACCCTGTATCCAACGCCGCGGTCAGCGCCATGTCTCGCTTGAGGGCGTTGATCTGCTCCTGCACCGTCAGCCAGACAAATAACTTGAAAGCGCCGAACAGTACCACCGCCAAAAAAAGCGGCCAGAAAATCAGCTTCTTCATGTATCTCCGCCTATCCATGACTCTCGAATCTGTGAACTGCTTTTAAGCATACTTCAATTTCATTCACTTGGCCGCGTTTCATCACGCAATTTATGCGCTTTTTACCATACTGACTGCCACAAAAATTGCTGTTCTGCTAAAATGCAGCTTCAAATGGATCCTGTTTCGGGCCGGAGCCCCTGATGTCTGAACACGATGAACTGTCCCGTGCGGTGCGCTATCTGCAGCTTGCCCTGCCTGAAATGGCAGAACATGGCGTGCCGGCTACACCCCGGAACTATGCGGTCTGGTACGAGTACGTGCTCGGACACAATACCGAGCTCAATACGCTGATCGACGAGCGCAAGGCCTCGGGCGCACCCTTTACTGATGCCTTCAATGACAGCCTGTATCAGCAATTCATTGCTGACCGGGGCAAGGCCGCGGTTGACCATATCCGCGAGAGCGTCCGTCAGCTGATCAATGAGCTGCTGGCTCAGGCCGAGCGGCAAGGACAGGATCTGGACAGTTATCTGAGCACCCTTGAAGCGGTCACCCGCAAACTGGCAGACACGCCCAATGATATTGATCTCCCGGAGCTGGTGCAGGAACTTTTGACTGAAACCCGCAGCCAGCGCCAATCCACCTCGGACATTCAGGCCAATATGGCGCGCATGGTGGAAGAGATCAAAAGCCTGAGGCAGGAAGTGGAACGCCTGCACCAGGAAGCCAACACGGACCCACTGACCCGCGTTGCCAACCGGCGAGCCCTGGAGGTGGCACTGGACAATGCCATCAGCACGGCAAAGCTCCAGGGCCATGCGTTATCAATTATCATCCTTGACATTGATCACTTTAAACGTATCAACGACAGCCACGGTCACGTAGTGGGTGACAAGGTTCTGCGCTTTATTGCTTCCGTACTCAGACGCCAGACCAAGGGCAAGGATACAGTGGCCCGCTATGGCGGCGAGGAGTTTGTGGTGGTGCTGCCGGAAACCCCACTGGAAGGTGCGCGTGCCGTGGCCGAAAACATCCGCCAGCGAATTGCCGGACAGTTACTGCACGACAGCGTGGAAGACCGGCGCATCGGCCACGTCACCATTTCTGCAGGTGTGGCCACTTACATTTACGGCGAAAGCGCGGATGACCTGATCCACCGGGCGGACAGCGCCCTGTATCAGGCCAAGCAGAACGGGCGCAACCGGGTGGAGTCAGCTGAATCCGAGCCCCACCCGCTCTGAGAAGGTCTATCCGATGCCCAGCCCGTCACGGGTAATGAGTGTCCCCACCCCTTCATCCGTGAAGATCTCCAGCAGTGTGGCGTGGGGCACACGGCCATCAATGATGTGCGCACTCTGCACCCCGCCGCGCACGGCATTCAACGCGCATTCGATCTTCGGCAACATGCCGCCATGGATGGTGCCATCCGCAATCAGTGCATCCACTTGCGTAGCGCTCAACCCCGTCAGCACCGTGCCTGACTTGTCCATCAGGCCCGCGATGTTGGTCAGCAGGATGAGTTTCTCGGCACCCAGTTCTTCAGCGACCTTGCCGGCCACCAGATCCGCATTGATGTTGTAGGTATTGCCTTCTGCATCCACGCCTATGGGTGCAATCACGGGAATGACATCACTGTCCGTGAGCATGCGGATGACATCGGAGTTGACCCGCGCCACTTCACCCACATGCCCGATATCGATAATCTCCGTTGTTTTAAGGTCGGGCGAGGCTCGACGGACTTCCAGCTTGCGCGCCTCGATAAAACCCGCATCCTTGCCGGTGAGTCCCAGGGCCTTGCCACCATTTCGATTGATCAGGGAGACAATGGATTTGTTGACCAGCCCGCCGAGCACCATCTCCACCACATCCATGGTTTCACTATCGGTCACCCGCATGCCTTCCACAAAGCGGCTTTGAATGTTCAGGCGCGCCAGCAGCTCTCCAATCTGGGGGCCGCCACCGTGCACGATGATCGGGTTGATGCCCACCAGTTTCATCAGCACCATGTCGCGGGCAAAGGTATTTTTCAGCGTTTCATCCGTCATGGCGTTGCCGCCATACTTGATCACCAGCGTCTTGCCGGCAAATCGCTGAATGTACGGCAGTGCCCGGCTCAGAACCTGGGCGACCTGTTGTGCACTGTCACGATCCAACACCCTTTAATTTCTCCTCAGAATTCCAGTTGCAATGACGGCGCCACTTGCAGCAGACGCGCCCTGAACAGCGACCTGATCCGCTCAAGCGCTTCTTCGTTATCAGCTTCAAAGCGCAGCACCAGCACCGGTGTGGTGTTGGAGGCTCGGCACAGCCCCCACCCATCGGCATAGTCCACGCGTATGCCATCGATGGTGGACACATTGCCATCCCCCCAGTCCGTCAGGGCGGCCAGCCGCTCAATCAGTTCAAACTTGGTGTCTTCCGATACCTGAACGTTGATTTCCGGCGTGGATACGTCCTCGGGGAAATCTGCAAACACGTCGTCCGAAGTGCGATCATCAATCCCCAGAATTTCAAGCAGACGCGCCGCGCTGTAAAGACCATCGTCGAAGCCGTACCAGCGCTCCTTGAAGAAGATATGACCACTCATTTCGCCAGCCAGCAGCGCACCGGTTTCCTTCATTTTGGCCTTGATGAGCGAATGCCCGGTTTTCCACATGATCGGCCGGCCGCCATATCCTGAAATCAGAGGATTGAGTCGGCGGGTGCACTTGACATCGAAAATGATGTCGGCTCCCGGGTTGCGGGAGACCACATCCCGTGCAAACAGCATCAGCAACCGGTCCGGGTAAATGATCTTGCCCGCATTGGTCACCACGCCAATCCGGTCACCATCGCCGTCAAAGGCGATCCCCAGATCCGCCTGGTTCTCCTGCACGGCCCGGATGAGATCCTGCAGATTTTCCGGCTTGCCGGGATCCGGGTGATGATTCGGGAAGCTGCCATCCACCTCGCAATACAGCGGGATTACTTCACATCCCAGCTCTTCAAGCAGGCGGGGACCCAGCTCACCGGCAACGCCATTGCCCGCATCCACCACGACCTTGAGCGGTGCCGCAACAGCGATATCGTTCACGATCACATCGATATAGTCAGCCGACACATCCCTTTCGGTGACCGAGCCCTGGCCCTGCGCGTAGTTCTGCGTCTGAATCCGCCTGTAAAGCGCCTGAATCGCATCCTGAGCCAGTGTTTCACCGCCGAGCACCATCTTGAGACCGTTATAGTTGGCCGGATTGTGGCTGCCGGTGACCATGACACCTGAACCGGTGTTCAGGTGGTGCGTTGCGAAGTACAGCACCGGTGTGGGCACCTGACCGACCTGAATGACATCCAGACCGGCCGAGGTCAATCCCTCCGTCAGGGCCCGCGCCAGTACCGGGCTGGAAGTACGACCATCCCATCCCACGCAGATGGAGGATACGCCGCGGTCCCGGCCTTCACTGCCAATGGCCCGGCCAATCTCCCTGACAATGTCTTCCGTCAGCGTTTCATCCACGATTCCGCGGATATCATAGGCACGAAAGATACCCGGCGGCACCTCGACACGCTCCTGTTCCACTATCTCCATGATGTCATCATCCACAATAGGTTCGCTCTCCTGCAAGGACGTCACACCGCCTTCCAGCGTATCGTCCAGATCCAGATCATCAATCCCCTGAAACAGGGGCTCTTCATCCGTTTCGGGCAATGCCTCCCGGGCAGGTGTCGTCTCCCGGGCCCGGGGGCCGGCATCACTCGTTTTGGGAGATGCTGCGGGCCGGGCCTGACCGGTGTATGCCTTGATCAGGCCAGCGATGCGCGTCAGCGCATCATTGACCAGTGCGGTGCGCAGCGTGGGCATGGCCCGAGACCCCTGTCCGCTGAGGCGCACCTTGATAAAGGCTTCCAGGTCGGCCATCTCGCCCTGCAACAGTCTGTGCGTGCGCGGGATCACCAGCCCCCAGACCAACAGCAACAGTACCAGCCCCGCAGCCCCCCCGGCTGCCAGACCGATCATGTCTGCCGCGCCCGCCTGCACGCTGGCCGGTTGAAAGCGGACCTGCCAGAGCGGATGAGACAATCCTGACGACACCACCGGGCCCGAACCCTCTCCTTGGGCGACAAAGGGCTGCAAGCTCTGATCGACCTTCTGCAGCAGCTCAAACCGGCCACCCTGAACACTCAAGCGGTCAAGAACCGCCTTGGCATCATAAAAAACAATCAGAACGCCTCGGATCTCACCTTCAACCCGCACCGGTGCTGCATACTGAATAAACCACTTCTTTTGGGCGCTGAAGGCCTCGGGCCAGATCGTATTGCCGCTTTCGGCCTGACGGATCATTTCCAATGCAGCGAAGCCCACCGGAACCGGTTCGGAAAAGTCTCGTGCAGCACTGCCCTTGGTAAACAGGGCCGCCCGCACGGCCCCATCCAGGCTACCGGCCACCCAGCCTGCGGCATCGGTCTGGGCCTGGCTGTCCCCCAGCGCCTGAAGCACCAGCGGGTGCGCAGCCCAATGCTCGACGCCGGCTTTCAACAGATTCAGCCGTGTCTCGGTCGCTGCGACAGCCCCGGTCAGCAACCTTTGAGCATCGGCCTGCTGTAGCGCCTCGTCCGCAGGCCGGACAGTCAACCACCAGACGCTGGCCAGTGCAACTGACAACGCCAGAATGCCGCCCACCAGAAGCGGAAATAACAGGGTCGGAAGCCCTTTCCCGGTTCGGGCCTTGTCCTTTCGCTTCTTTTTGGAATCGGCGGACTTGGCACCCGCCTTGACCTCGTCGACCACTGCATCTTTTTTCTTGTTGAACAGTCCCATGGACCTTACTCCGTGTGTTCGCGTCGGATACTGCCTGACAATCAGTGCGTGCCTGTGGAACCGAAACCGCCCTCAGCCCGTTCGCTGGCTTCGAAGCTGTCCACCTGCTCCAGTGCCA
This sequence comes from Gammaproteobacteria bacterium, assembly GCA_003695085.1. Lineage (GTDB taxonomy): Bacteria > Pseudomonadota > Gammaproteobacteria > Pseudomonadales > Oleiphilaceae > Thermohahella. The sequence continues at coordinate 9,709 of RFIV01000209.1, read as the reverse complement.
CCTGCACCACGGGCACAATCACCATCTGGGCAATCCGTTCGCCCGGCTGAATCGTGATGGCCTCCTTTCCCCGGTTCCAGGCCGAAATCTTCACCTCACCCTGGTAATCTGAATCGATCAGGCCCACCAGATTACCAAGTACCAACCCCCTGTGTCCCAGTCCGGAGCGCGGCAGCAACAGCGCGGCCAGCCCCGGGTCCGCGAGGTGAATCGCCATGCCGGAGGGGATGAGCCCGGCCTGCCCCGGCTCCAGCTTCAACGGCGCATCCAGACAAGCACGCATGTCCATGCCGGCTGCACCATCACTGGCATAGTGCGGCAAGGGAAACTCTGTACCCAGGCGAGGGTCCAGTATCCTGAACTGCAATGTCGGCTTCACGTATGACGTCCTTCCTTCAGTGATTGAGCAATGGTTTCGATCAGCCTGTGCGCAAGCGCTGTCTTGGACATGCGGGGCAGCGCCTCCTCTCCCTCGGGGAACACCAGGGTGACCTGATTGTCGTCCGCGTTGAACCCGATGCCAGGCTGGGAGACATCATTGGCAACGATCATTCTGGCCCCCTTGCGAGCCAGCTTGCGACGCGCATAGGTCACCACATCTCGCGTCTCGGCTGCAAATCCCACGCTGAAGACCTGCGAAAAATCATGGGCCAGCGTTGCCAGAATATCGGGGTTTTCCACCAGCGTCAGATGCATCCCGCCCGCTGCCCCCTCCTTCTTGAGCTTGTGCTCAGCCGGTGTCGCGACGCGGTAGTCTGCCACCGCAGCCGAGGCGATGAAAACCGACGCCTCGTCTTCCAGCGCGCTGCGAGTTGCAGCCAGCATCTCTTCTGCGGTTTCCACCCGCACCACGTCCACCCCGGGGGGCGGCGACAGCTGTACCGGCCCACTGACCAGTGTCACCCGCGCACCGGCTTCCCGGGCTGCCCGAGCCAGTGCGTATCCCATCTTGCCGGAGCTGTGATTGGAGATGTAGCGCACCGGATCAATGGGTTCGCGCGTCGGGCCGGCAGTAATAACAACGTGCTGTCCCGCCATGATACCCGATGCCCGGGCCAGCACCTGGCGCACCGCTTCCACCAGCTGTTCCGGCTCGACCATCCGGCCGGCACCGATATCCCCGCACGCCTGTTCGCCTTCATCCGGCCCCACGCAGCGCATGCGCGGATCCACGTCCAGCAACTGTTTCAGGTTGCGTTGTGTCAGCGGATTGTGCCACATGGCCTGGTTCATGGCTGGCGCAATCAGGATGGGGCACGTTGAGGCCAGCACCAGTGTTCCGAGCAGGTCATCGGCCAGCCCGGCCGCAAGTTTTGCAATGCAGTTGGCGGTCGCCGGGGCGATCAGCATGACTTCCGCCCAACGCGCCAGTTCAATATGGCTCATGCCCTGTTCGGCCTCGGCATCGAGCACACTGTCCCGCACCGGACGCCCAGTAATGGCCTGGAAGGTCATGGGGGTGACAAATGCATGGGCCCCGCGACTGAGCACAACCTGTACGTCAGCGCCGGCCTTGACAAGCTCGCGAGCCACCAGCACGGTCTTGTAGGCAGCAATGCCACCGGTGACTCCCAGTACGACGCGACGGCCAGCCAGTGCCATGCGGTTTGATCCTCTCTGATTCAGCGTTAACATAGCATAGCCCAAGGAAAGGCATCATTGAACCAAGGACTTACAAGGAAGTTGAAGATGAGCATCAAAAACTGGCCGGAAAGCGAGCGACCGCGCGAAAAATTGCTGACGCGCGGTGCGGAAGCATTGTCGGATGCCGAGCTGCTGGCCATCTTTCTGCGTACGGGCATCCCCGGGCGCTCGGCAGTTGAACTGGCACGCGATCTGCTGACCCGGTTCGGCGGTTTGCGTGGCTTGCTCGACTGTTCACACAAACAGTTCTGTACTGCCCCGGGCATGGGCAGCGCGAAGTATGCACAGCTGCGGGCTGCCACCGAGCTGACCCGCCGCTACCTGGAAGCCGGACTCAACCGGCAGGCGGTATTTGCTTCACCGGAGGAAACCCGCCGCTATTTGTCCAGCCGCCTGAGACATTGCCAGCGGGAAGAGTTTGTCTGCCTGTTTCTGGACAACCAGCACCAGCTCATCGCCTGCGAGACCCTGTTTCAGGGCACCATCAACCGGGCCAGCGTGCATCCGCGCGAAGTGGTCAAGCGGGCCCTGGCCCTGAATGCCGCCGCGCTGATCGTCGCCCATAATCACCCGTCCGGCTGTGCCGAACCCTCCACCGGAGACATCGACCTCACACGCACTCTGAAATCTGCGCTGGATCTGGTGGATGTGAGACTGCTGGATCACATGGTGGTGGGCGATCTGAGCATCACCTCGCTGGCGGAACGCGGACAGATGCAGTGAAAATATTTTTGCCTTGCTGGTTATTTTTTGCTATAAAGTCGGGCTCAAATTTCAGGGGTCTTCTGCCGGGGCGAATTCGGCAGGATCGAAGATTACAGCCACGCTGGTTGGAGGCGATTCAGAATGTCCAGAGTTTGTATGGTAACAGGCAAGGGCCCTGTCACCGGGAACAACGTTTCACACGCAAACAACAAAACCAAGCGCCGCTTCCTGCCCAACCTGCAAACACATCGTTTCTGGGTTGAGAGTGAAAAGCGCTTCGTCAAGCTGCGCGTATCCACCAAGGGCATGCGCATTATCGACAAGAAGGGTATCGAGCAGGTTCTGGCAGATCTGCGTGCCCGCGGCGTCAAGGTATAAGGAGCGGAATCATGCGCGAGAAGATTCGTCTGGTGTCCAGTGCCGGTACAGGTCACTTCTACACCACTACCAAGAACAAGCGTAACATGCCGGAAAAAATGGAAATCAAGAAGTTTGATCCGGTGGTTCGCAAGCACGTGATGTACAAGGAAGCCAAGATCAAGTAAACGATCCGGCATCCTGAAAGCAAAAGCCGCACTCACAAGGTGCGGCTTTTTTTGTGCCCGGATTTCTGTCCTGTCGTTAATTTGCCAGCCTGAAGGCCAGGCCCTATATTGTACCTTTCAGTACATTAAATGAAGCCCATCGATCTCACAGGAGGTTCACAATGCCCTTCACGCTGCATACGCTCGAGTCTGCGCCCGACGCCAGTCAACCGCTGCTGCAAAAGTCCCGGAAAGCTGCCGGTTTTCTGCCCAATTTGCACCGCGTCATGGCAGAGTCGCCCCAGGTGCTTGAAGCGTACCAGGAGCTGAGCCGACTGTTTCAGGCGACCGGATTCAACGCAGACGAGCTGACAGTTATCTGGCAGGCCATCAACGTGGAGCACGGCTGCCACTATTGCGTCCCTGCTCATACGGCCATCGCGCACATGATGAAAGTCGACCCGGCGCTGACCGAGGCGCTGCGTAACGAAGCACCTCTGCCGGATGCCAGGCTGCAGACGCTGAAAGACACCACGCTCGAACTGGTACGGAACCGCGGCCACCTGAGCGATACACAAAAGGCCCGCTTCCTCGAAGCCGGTTACACCGAGCGGGACCTGCTGAATATCGTGCTGGGCATCGCCCAGAAGGTGATGAGCAACTACATCAACCACCTTGCAGACACCCCGGTGGATGAGCCCTTCCAGAAGTTTATCTGGGAAAAGAAGGCCTGAGCCCGCTCAGCCAGAGGCGCCTTGTCCGGAGGCGCCCGCGGACGCATCCATGTGAGGCAGTGCCACCTCAATGGCAATGGGAAGGTGGTCGGATACGGGATAACAGAGTACGCCGGCGTTACGCACTTTCAGCTCCGGTGTGACAAAGATATGGTCCAGTGCCTTCTGCGGTTTCCAGCTGGGGAAGGTATTGGCCAGCTCGGGCAGGGCAACCAGTCCGGCCTCACCCAGAATGCTCCGCTCCAGCAATAGTTCGGCCGAGTTGTTGAGATCCCCCATCACAACCACGTGACGGTAGCCCTCTATTTGCTCAGCGACATAATCCAGCTGCTGCTTCTGACCCCGCGCCCCCAGGGCCAGATGCAGCACCACAAGCACCAGCGGCTCCTCCTCCCGCCCGAACCGGGCAATAATTCCCCCGCGCCCCGGCAGCAAGCCTGGCAATCGATGCGAAGCCACATCCAGTGGCTGGAAGCGGCTCAGCAGGCCGTTGCTGTGCTGGGCTATGGGCCCGAGATTGCGATTACGCTGCTGAAACCAGAACGGGTGGCCACTGCGCTGTGCCAGATATTCCACCTGATTGACCTTTCCGCTTCGCACACTCCCGCCGTCCACCTCCTGCAGCGCCACGATATCATATTGGTGCAGCAGCTCCGCGATGCGGTCCAGATTCTCGAAACGGCGCTCGCTGGGCAATACGTGTTGCCAGCTGCGCGTCAGGTAATGCCGATACGAAGACGTGGAAATACCCACCTGGATATTGAAGGAGAGCAATCGCACGTAGCGATGCTCCGGGAAAGGTTCGATGTGCGGCGCGCAGTGGAACCGCTCGCCTACCGGACGATCAGGCAACAAGCGTTCAAGTCGGTTCAGAATACGCCGCACCATAGTATCACTTCAGAGTAGCCTTCTCTTTCTCTACAAGATAGTCGGCAATGCGCAACATGGTCAGGAAATCGCCCGCACCCGAGGCTGTAATCACGTACTTGCCGTTCACAACCAGCGCCGGGACACCATCCACGCGGTAGTCCGTCGCCGCCTTGCGGCTCTGGTTCAGCTTGCCCTTCACTGCAAATGAGCGAAACGCCTTGCTGAAGGCTTCCCCAGGTACGCCCTGCTGGACCAGAAAATCCGTGATAGCTTCTTCGGACAACAGCGGCTTGTGATCCCGCGCCAGCGCATCAAAAACAGCCTGATGCACCTTCTCTTCCCAGCCAATGGCCTGCAGCGCATAGAAAGTTTGGGCATGCAGTGCCCACTGCGCATTGAAGGCCATGGGCATGGCCCGGAAATAGGCGTATTCCGGCAGCTTCTTCTTCCAGGCGTGTACCAGCGGGTCGAAACGGTAACAGTGCGGGCAGCCGTACCAGAACAACTCCACCACCTCAACTTTTGTCGGATCCTGCGTCGGCACCGCCGCCGGCAGGACCTGATAGTGCTTGCCTGCCTCAAAATTCGCCGCCTGTGCCGGCAGAATCAGGGACGCCATCAAGGTCAGCGCCATCCAGAAAGATTTCATGCTCATGTCTCCCCATCTACTTTAATTGTCAACACCTTAGCGGCTCCTTGCTTGCCCCTCAACCCCACCCGGCTTACCATTTGGTCAGGCATCAAAAAGGGGGCCACAGCCCCCTTCATACTACCCGCTCAAGCTGAACAGGTGCTTACTGCTTGCGCAGCCCCTGAATGAAGGCCGCGACCGCCTCAATTTCCGTGTCATGCAGATTGTAGGCAGTCGTACGCATCATGCGGGTATCCCCGTCGTTCGCCCGCGCACCACTGCGGAAATTCTTCAGCTGCTTGACAATGTAATCGCTGTGCTGCCCTGCCAGCGCCGGGAAGCCGGCTGCGGCATTCCCCTGTCCGGTTGGGCTGTGGCAGGCCATGCACGCCGGGATTTTCTTGGACTTGATGCCTGACATGTAGATCTTGCGCCCCTTTTCTGCCAGCGCCTTGTCCGGCGCAACACCTTCACTGCGCTGCTTGCTGTTGAAATAGGCTGCAATATCCGCCATGTCCTGCTCGGTCAGGGCATCCAGCAGGCCGGTCATTTCCGGCACCTGACGCGCACCGCTCTTGATATCCTTTATCTGCTTGAGCAGGTAACGCTCGCCGAGCCCTGCCAGCTTGGGAAAGTTCGGCACCGCCGAGTTTCCATCCATCCCGTGGCATCCGCCACACACGGCCGCCTTAGCCTGCCCGGCTGCTGCATCACCACCAGCCCAGGCAACGGACACCAGGCTCAGCGCCACAATCACTCCCGAAATCAGTTTCTTCATAGTTGGCCCCATCTGTTCTGTTCTTCAACAGCTCACTGTACGTTGTTCTGTCATCTCGGTGCCGGCAAGTGTGCACGATTCACCCAGAAAGTGGCTTGATCCAGAGCAAGAACCCGAGCTGGGCATGTCACCCCGGCACCACCGGCCGAAATCGGTGTGGTATTATACATAAAACCTTTCAAACATTAATGCATTTATGCCCATGACTCACCCCCCAAGCGACAGCCTGACGCGCATCTATCGGCAGGCGCAGTTTCTCATGAGCGCCGAGCGGCCGGATCAGTGCCCGCAGGATGATCTGAACGAGGTAGCTTTCGCAGGCCGTTCGAACGCAGGAAAGTCCTCGGCGCTCAACGCCCTGTGCGGGCAGACCAAGCTGGCACGCACATCAAAGACGCCCGGACGCACGCAGCTCATCAACCTGTTCGGCCTTCCGCATGGCTGGGGGCGCCTGGTGGATCTGCCCGGCTACGGATTCGCCAAGGTCTCGCGTCAGCAGGTCGAGAGCTGGCAGAAACACCTGGAGAACTACCTTCAGACCCGCCCCAACCTGGTAGCGGTCGTGTTGCTGGTGGATATCCGCCACGAACTCAAGCCCTTCGATACGCAGATGCTGGACTGGTGTACGCGACAGAACATGCCTGTACACGTTCTACTGACCAAGTCGGACAAGCTCAAGCAGGGCGCGGCAAAGAATACCCTGCTGAAAACCGGCCGATCCATTCGTGCCATAGCTCCCCACGCCAGCGTTCAGCTTTTTTCAGCACTCAAGCGTACCGGACTGGAAGAGCTGGCCGCCATGCTGGATCAGTACCTTTCACCCGCGAGCATGGGCGAACATGCTGTGGAGTGAGGCAGGCAGATACGCCTGCTGACGGGCGAGGATGATGTCCCTGTATTCCGGCTGAAGATAGGGTAATTGCAGGGTGATTACCTGATAGATCCCCTCCTTCAGTCGCTCCTTGCACAGCACATCCGCTTCGGCCTGACTGGTCTTCAGGAAGGCCATCCAGGACGTGACCACCAGCCAGACGTTGAGGCTCATGGACTCCAGCTGTTCCTGTGACATGCGCATGAGAATGCCCGCATCCGCCAGACCATCCAGAATCCGGCAGATCGCGCGCAGGCAGCGCTGGGTAAAGGCGCGGTAGTCCGCTTTCAGGCGTGGGTCGGACTCCAGGTAGTGCTCGAGATCACGGTGCAGGAAGCGATAGCTCCAGAGCCCGTCAAAAACCGCTTCCAGATAATCGAACTCGTCATCCACCTGCAGCGCTCTGCCCTCCGGCAGTTGCAGATAGTGATCCACCAGCAGCTGATAGTGCCGGAAGATTTCATGAATGATGTCCGTCTTGTTGCGGAAGTGGTAGTAGAGGTTGCCCGGCGATATTCCCAGTGCAGCGGCAATATGATTGGTACTCACATTGCGTTCGCCCTGCTCGTTGAACAGCTCGAGACTCGTGAGAATGATGCGATCGCGGGTTTTCATGTTCCTTGGGCCGGTGACTGCGAAAACCCGCATTATAGCCAGATCCCCTCTCGAGAAATAGAGCAATCACTCTATCCTGTTGCGGCCCACCCAATTAGAGCATATACTCTAATCAGTATCTGACTCCGGGTCATATTGATAAGAACAGCCGAGGGAGGACCCATCATGAGCGCCACGCCGAACGTCGTACCGTTTGCACAACCCCAGAACGATTCCTTGAGCGATCTTCGCGAAACCCTGTCCATTCAGTATCGGGCCTTTGACCAGAACCCGTCACCGACACTGGATCAGCGAAAGGCCATGCTCCGCCGCCTCAAGGCGGCCATCCTGAAATACGAGGACCGTTTTCTCGACGCGATTGATCAGGATTTTGCCGGCCGCTCACATGACGAGACCCGTCTCGCAGAGATCATGCCCTCGGTACAAGGCATCAACTATACCCTGCGCCACCTCAAGGAATGGATGAAACCTTCCCAGCGGAAGGTCGATCTGCTGTTCAGGCCAGCGGACAACAAGGTCTACTACGAGCCGGTGGGCGTTGTGGGGGTGATTGTGCCGTGGAACTACCCGCTGTACCTGGCGGTCGGCCCGTTGACTGCGGCCCTGTCTGCCGGCAACCGGGTCATGATCAAGATGAGCGAGTACACGCCGGCCACATCGGCGCTGTTTCAGGAGATGATCCGCGAGCACTTCTCGATTGACGAAGTTGCCGTGTTCACCGGTGATGCGTCGGTCGCCGATGCCTTCTCCCGCCTGCCCTTCAACCATCTCCTGTTTACCGGCTCCACGCGTGTGGGCAAACTCGTCATGAAGGCCGCTGCCGACAACCTCACGCCCGTCACACTGGAACTCGGGGGCAAATCACCTGCCATCGTTTCCCGGGATATCCCCATGAAGGATGCGGCCGAACGTATTGCCTTCGGCAAGGCTTTCAATGCAGGCCAGACCTGCGTGGCACCGGATTATGTGCTGGTCCCCGAGGGACAGGAAGATGCCTTTGTCGAGCACTTTCAGCGCGAGTTCGCGCGCATGTACCCGAGTGTACGCAACAATCCGGATTTCACGGCCATCATCAATGTTCGCCAGCGGCAGCGTCTGATCGCCCATATTGAGGATGCGCGCGCCAAAGGGGCCGAAGTCATCGAAGTCAATCCGGCCAACGAGGACTTTACCGAAGGCACGAGCAAACTGCCGATTCACCTGATCAAGGGGGTGACGGAGGAGATGACCGTCATGCAGGAAGAGCTGTTTGGCCCGATTCTGCCCATCATCCCCTATACCGACATCATCGATGCCATCGCCTACATCAACAGCCGCCCGAGACCGCTGGCACTGTACTACTTTGGCTATGACAAGGCCGAGCAGCGACGCATTCTGGATCGCACCCATTCCGGCGGTGTCTGCATCAATGACACCCTGATGCACGTGGCGCAGGATGACATGCCGTTCGGCGGTCTGGGCGAGTCCGGAATGGGCCACTATCACGGCTACGAAGGCTTTCTGACCTTCTCGAATCATCGAGGGGTTCACAGCAAGCAACGCTTCCATAGTGGGAAAATGGTGTTTCCGCCATACGGCACGGCTCTGCACAAGGCCATTTACCGCATGTTCATCCGGTAACCGTCTTTTCGGCGCCGAAACCGGCAGCCGTTGCAGAACAACAACTAGAACCGGAGGCATAACTGATGTCCTCACCTGACTTTTCACCGGGCCGCCGTGCGCTTTTACGTGCGTCCATTGCATCCGCCTCTGCCGGGCTTGCCCTGGGGCTCGGCGGGTGTACTGCGCCGTCTCGCCGCTCCGAAGCGCCGGCTGACAGCGCGACCGCCCGAAACGCTGCCACCTATCACACGCTCGACGCCGACACGCGTGCCCTGTGGCGTGCTCTGTTGCCTGCCATCGGCCGGGGCCAGCCAGAGCTTACCGCGCAGGAGGCCGCCTTTGTACAAGGCATCGATGGTGCACTGCGCAGGTTCAGCCTTCACAATCAGGCGCAGCTGAACGACCTGTTTGGCTTGCTCACGCTGGCGCCTTCCCGCCTTCTGCTCACCGGCCACTGGAAAGACTGGCCGAGCTTCTCCCCGGACGACACTCACGGCGTGCTCGAGCGCTGGCGCACCAGCTCACTGGGACTTTTGAATCAGGCCTATGCCGGGCTGACCAGGCTCGGTGCTGCAACCCTGTACAGCCTGCCCGCCCTGCAGGCGCGCACCGGCTATCCCGGGCCGCCGAAAAGAGCGCTGGAGTCCTTGCCCCAGTTTCACAGGGAGGCCACAGCATGAGCCTGCCCAATCCTTACACTTCGGCCGCTGCCAGAGACTGGGATATCCGTGATGG
>RFIV01000208.1 GCA_003695085.1 Gammaproteobacteria bacterium | reverse complement strand
TGACCAGTTTCCCAGTGATGCGTCGTTTCCGACAGCATACACGCTCTGGCCCCACTGGGTGGTGCCGTTCTTGCAGCGGAATGTGACGTTCACCCCTGTTGATGCCGCTCTCGCATCCTTCCATACCCGGGCACCCTGGCTATTCACCACCATTTTCCAGTTGCCCGGCGCCAGTTGTGTCGGGCTTGAAAGGTTGGCGTTCAGAGCAAAGGCCAGTCGGCCCGAGTCACCTGTGGTCACCCCTGCAAGACCACCAAAACGCGTGTTGAAGGTGACCGGTGAGTAGGCTTTGACGCCCGTTTGACGGCGCGCCTGAATCAAGGCTCGTATAAAGTCACCGTGGCCCCAGTCATACATGTGGGGCCAATAGACGGTAGGCGTACCGGGGGTTGAGAGGATGAAAGCGTAGGCCTTGCGCACCTTGCTGTCTGCCAGTGGCCAGTGGTGCTGGCCGCCGGAGGCACTTGGCGAATATCCGGTATCATGGTTGTCCACGAAGGTGACGGCTACTTCACGCCAACTGCGATCCGGGTTGCCGTTCAGACCATTGCGCCAGCTGGCAATACTGCCGTTCTGAAAACGTTCCTTGAGGGCAAAATCGAATACCGCGCACCCGGCCGGGTCCGAAAACCCCTGCTTGATGACTTCCTGCCAGCTGGCGCTGTGTTTCCAGTCCCAGTCCGGATATTCACCCGGCGCTTTCCAGAGTTCACCCACGCAAAAACCCGTGTCCAATGCATCATGCATCCATGCATTGACCCGCTCCGGTGCATAGCCACGGACAAAATCAAACCGGAAGCCCTGAGCGCCATAGTGGTTCCTGAGATTGCTCAGTTCGTCCCGAAACAGGTTGTAGACCGTCGGGTGGGCGGTATTGAAATCGGAGTCGCCGCTCATGAACGGATCACCATCATCGCAATTGCTGCAATCGCTGCGGTACAGGCCCTGACCTGCTGGCAAGTCCAGGCTATCTCCGCTATGGCCCCGGTTATGATGATTGGGTACCACATCATAAATTACCTTCACACCCCGACTGTTGAGCGCCTGGGAGGCTGCCTTCAAAGCCGCATCGGAACCGTATTGGCTGTTCTTTTTGAAATCCGTCCAGAAATAGCCTTCACCGCCACCACGCTTGCCGTTGGATGACCAGGAAGACTGATCTCGCCAGGGAACCGGCATCCAGATGGCAGAAAATCCATCTGCAGCGATCTGGCCCGCCATGTTGTCCAGCGTGTGGTACCAATTGCCCGGAGCTGTGCGCACCACATCCCAATGAAAACCCTGGAGAATGATTTCATCGCCACCATGGTTTCGGATGCCATGAGACGTCTTGCCGGCCTGATCTGCCAGCGCCAGAGTGCTGCAGGCCAATCCGGCCGCAGCAGAAAGTGTAAGCAAACGCCTGATGAGTGTTGTCATTATCTGACCTCTTGTTCTTGTTGAGACAGGGGAAATGAGACCATCTCAAAGCCTCTATCGCCGTGCAATGGCCGGAGGAGGGGAATGCCGGGGGGAATTTTACAATTTTGCAACTTAATCAGGGTAGAGAAGCGTACACGTGTACGCTAAACTTGCCCTGTTAACAAGAAGCCGTATTCCGGAGTTGCTGTGCACCCACTTCGTCAAACACTGGTCTGGACCTACTTCCTGACCGCCTCCCTGGCCGGACTGATTTTTACCCTGTTCCGTCCGTTTCACAGAAATAACAGTCACTATTGTGCCCGCCTGATTGCCTGGGGCGGACGCAGATTGCTTGGACTGGACGTCCGGCACATTAACGAGCACTATCTCGATACCACGACTCCTTCGGTGATTATTGCCAACCACCAGCATAATTATGACGTTTTCGTGGTCGGTGGTATTGTCCCCAAGCGGACTGTCAGTGTGGGGAAAAAGATTCTCAAATGGGTTCCCCTCTTTGGCCAGATGTACTGGCTGGCGGGTAATGTACTGATTGATCGGAAGCGCAAGCGGGCCGCCGTGGCGACCATGAATGCGACTGAAGAAGCCATCCGGCGGGATCGCAAGACCATCTGGGTGTTTCCGGAGGGGACCCGCAACAAGGGCAATAACCTTCTGCCATTCAAGAAAGGTGCCTTCCATCTGGCAGTTGCCACCGGGGCACCCATTATTCCCGTGTGTGTGACCGGTTATCTCGAGGCACTCAAGGCACGCGGTGCGGATGCGCGCAAAGCTCTGATTGAGGTGCTGGCACCGATTCCGACCGTAGGCATGACTGCCGAAGATGTTCCCCGCCTGATGGAGCTGTGCCGGCAACGCATGCATGAAACAATTGAGCGTCTGGAAGCCATGCTTCACGGAGACGAAGGACTCAGGCTCGCCGCCTGATGCCTGGTCAGCGTATTGGCAAAGGACCGGGCATCCTCACGGTGATGGACGCCCAGCTTCTGGTAGATGCTTTTCAGGTGGCTCCGGACAGTGCTGGGTGCGACAAACAGGGCATTGGCAATCTGTTCGTTACTCAGACCTTCACCGACCTTTTCCAGTACGTCCCATTCGCGCCGGGTCAGGGCCAGCCGCCTGGCATCTTCCGGAACCCGGCCTGATTGCGTGCCCGAGTGCCGGGCTCGTCGGAGGAGTTCCTGCACCCGTAACGCGCCCTGAACAAGACCTTGCCTGGTGGGCGCAAGTGAATCCAGAATCTCCGGCAACGAGGAATCGGGTACGTCCCCCATGAGCCACACCGCACAGGCCAGCATATGTTCTGACAGTGTCAGGGCTTCCACCATGAAAGACTGAGCCTGTTCCGGGCGATCAGCCTGCCAACTGGCCAGTGACGAGAGAATCAGCCTTTGCAAGCGCAGATAGGCGGCTTCACGGTCTGCGGGCCCCGTACTCAGTCGTGAACCCTCCTCCAGAGCCTGAGCATATTGACCGAGCAGGAGGAGGGCCATCTGGCGATTCAGGCCGTACCGATACTCAAAGTGATTGCGCGCCATACTGAGGGGCGGGTTGCGATACAGCCAGCGCTCGACCGCTTCTTTCTCGTCGTGTTCGCGACAAAGACTCAGCCATACCTGATCGTACAATGTTTGCCAGTCAGAATGGCAATGGGGTGCATAAAGCAGTTCAAAGGCGTCATCCAGCCACTGGCGGGCGCTTTCGGGTTGCCCCCGGAGACTGGCCAGTGCAGCCAGGCGCGTGAGAGCAGGTAGCGTGGATATCTTGTGTTCTCGGGCAATGTTCAGGGCTTCATGGCACAGGCTTTCAGCCGCCTCCAGGCGCAGCCACTCGATATTGACGCTCACCTTAACTCTGAGCAGGTGTTCAGTTGCGGGAGTGGGGTGGAGGTGATGCTTGTGCATATAGTGCCCGAAACGCTCCCCGACACGGTGAGTGCTTTCCAGTTGCCCGCGATAGAAGCCAATTTCGGCCTGCTGTGCCATGGCCCACAGAGCGTGTTGATGATGGCCATGAGCGCGGGCCAGCCCTTCCGCTACTTCAAAGTGCTCCAGTGCTGTGCGGTAGTGTCCCTTGCAGACGGACAGCTCTCCACGAATGCAGGCTGAAAGGATGGCGCCATGTCCGGACACCGGGGCATCAAAAGATGAGGTAGCCCGAATGCAGGATTCAGCGGCGGTGACATCCTCAGTCATCAGGGCGGCCTGTGCACGGAGCAACTGAACAGAAGCAGAAGTGGTTGGCGATATCCCCGGGGTGGCCCGGGAGGGAGGTAAGGGTGTCAGTTGATCAAAAGGCGTCGTATCCTGCTTCGACAGGGCGATCTGAAGCGCGAGGTATCCCAATGCCGGGTGATCATGAAGAGCACCCTCAGGTAGTTGTTCCAAAGCCGATGCAACCAGAGCGGTTTCACCCGCATCGAGCAAAGCCTGACCATGATGGGACAGCGTCTTTGCCAGCCATTTTGGGCCGCCCCCTTTCAGGCCATGGTTCAACGCCTCAACGATACACCCCTGCGACAGAAACCATTGCGCTGCGCGTGCATGGAGTGCCCTTGATTGATCCATGCCCCTTGTGCCCAGTAGCCTGAGCAGGCTCTGCCGATAAAAAGGCTCCATGATCCATGTTCCGGGAGCACGAGGACTGCGTGCCAGAAAGGCCCCACTTGCTTCAGCCCTGGACAGCTGATCCGCGGCTGCCGGGAGATCAGACAATTCGGCGGCCAGGTCGTCGGTGAGACGCTCACAGAACGAAAGTGTTGTCAGCAGATTAAGCATGTCGGGAGGCAGCGCGTTCAGACTGACCTCGTGCAGATAACGTTCAATGTCCTCCCATGCCTGGCAGGGTGTGCCTTGACGCCGCAGGCGCTGTCTCAGCATGACCCAGCCGGCAATCCAGCCATTGAGGGCAGATGCAAGCGGCTGCCAACCGGATGGCCATGGCTGTTGTAGCCCCCAGAGCGCAGCCAGGTCGGCCTCTTCCTGAGAGGTCAAACGTAATTGCTCCCTGTCCACTTCCCCCAGTCGTGCTGACAATCGACAGGTGCTCAGGGGCAGATCCGGCAGTGTGCGACTGAGCATGATCAATCTGAATCCCGCCCCTGCATGCCGTATCAGGGGTTCCACAACCCGGTTAAGAGAGGATTGACTCAGATGCTCCACTCCGTCCAGCACCAGGGTTGTGTGAGCGTCCGAGTCCCACAACTGGTTCAGTATCCGATCGGTAGTCAGCTCTGAATCCGCGCGGGTAAACCTTTCATTCGGAGCCGGGGAGCATGGCACGCCTTGCGCGGAGAGAGAGAGATCCAGCGCGTGCCAAATCGCCGGAAGAAGTTCCTTCGGCTCCATTACATGTGGCGTGAGCGTGAGCCAGGCACACGGGACGCTGCGGCGAGACACCCACTGCACCAGCGCCGTGGTCTTGCCAAAGCCAGCCGGTGCCTGAACCAGTACGATGGGGCAGTTGGCCGCCTCGTCCAGACAGGCAAGCAGGCGGTTTCGTTCAAGCCAATCGGTCTGTACGACCGGATGCGAGTCCTGAGTCACCCTGTTGTCCTCCGCTATCTTTTTATTGTCTGGCGGATTGTTTCAACCCAGTTTAGAGCCGGCACGAGACGGGGACATCCTCCGCTTCGGGGGCGTAGGGCAAAAGGCCGAACCGGCGTAACAGCGCTTGTATTCCGGCGCGTGGCTGTTTCGGCTATACTGCGCGCCGACATACTGAGGGCAGCATGCACGAACTCATCCGATTTTCTCCGTTGGAACCCGGCGAGCGAAAGGCGCTCGAGGACTTTCTTGCTGATTCACAGCGGCACGAGGATGCGCTGGATATCTGGCAGCTTCAGGGATTTCTGTTTGCCCTCGCAGCCTGTCCGGATGCACCGGATCCGGACGCCTGGCTGCCGGTTGTCTTTGGCGAAAACGGCGATGAAGAACGCCATCCCGAATTCAGCGACCTTGTTCTGAGGCTGCATGCCGAAATCAGACAGGAGGTGGAGGCTGGCGACTATCGCTTGCCGGAAGCCTGTGTCTTCAGTTGGGACAACCACGAGCGGCGGTTCCTGGACGCCTGGGTCGAAGGCTTTCTCATGACAGATGAGTGGCTGGAAGATCACTGGCGGCGGGCATTGAAGGTCGCGACCCACAAGAACCTGGATGGTGTAGGCGAGTTTGCGGAAGCGCTGGACGAGATCCTGGCGTTCATGCAGATCTACGC
>RFIV01000207.1 GCA_003695085.1 Gammaproteobacteria bacterium | reverse complement strand
GATTACCGCCTTCCTGCTCATTGCGGTGATGCCGGTGCTGGCCGGGGCGGTGACCATGATGCTGATGGATATTCATTTCGGTACGGCCTTCTTCAAGCCGGAAGGGGGCGGGGATCCTGTGCTGTTCCAGCATGTGTTCTGGTTCTTCGGCCATCCCGAGGTATACATCATGATTCTGCCGGCCTTCGGCGTGGCCTCGCAGATCATTCCCACCTTTGCCCGCAAGCGGCTGTTTGGTTATCCGTCCATGGTGTACGCCACCGCGTCCATTGCCTTTCTGTCCTTCATCGTCTGGGCACATCACATGTTCGCCGTGGGACTGCCCCTGGTGGCGGAGCTGTTCTTCATGTACGCCACCATGCTGATTGCCGTGCCGACCGGTGTGAAGGTCTTCAACTGGGTGGCGACCATGTTCCGCGGCTCGCTGACTTTCGAAACGCCCATGCTCTTTGCCATCGCCTTCGTGATCCTCTTCACCATTGGCGGTTTTTCGGGGCTGATGCTGGCGATTGCGCCGGCGGACTTCCAGTACCATGACACCTATTTCGTGGTGGCGCACTTCCACTATGTGCTGGTGCCCGGTGCCATTTTCTCCATCTTTGCCGCCACGTACTACTGGCTGCCCAAATGGTGCGGGCGCATGTACAACGAGACGATGGGCAAGGTGCACTTCTGGCTCAGTTTCATCGGTCTGAACATTACCTTCTTCCCCATGCACTTTGTCGGGCTGGCGGGCATGCCACGCCGGATTCCCGACTATGCGCTGCAGTTTGCCGACTTCAACATGGTTTCCAGTATCGGGGCCTTTATCTTTGGCTTCTCCCAATTGCTGTTTGTGTACAACGTGGTTCAGTGTGCGCGCAAGGGGCAGCCAGCGCCGGCCAAGCCGTGGGAGGGCGCGGAAGGTCTGGAGTGGACGGTGCCTTCACCCGCGCCCTATCACACATTTGCCGAGCCGCCCGAGGTGAAGTAGGAGCCATGCCATGGCCACAACCGAAAATCTTCAGGAGAAAAACCGTCGCTTCGTGATCCGCATGGTAATCGTGGTGGCGGGCATGTTCGGCTTTGCCTTTGCTTTGGTGCCACTCTATCAGGTGTTCTGTGTGGTTACCGGCCTGAACGGCAAGACGGATACCGAGGCTTATGTCCCGCCGCCGCAAGCAGTGATGGATGAGAGCCGGATCATCCGGGTGCAGTTCGTCAGCCAGAACCACGACGGCATGCCCTGGCAGTTTGCGCCGCAGGTGCAGGAGGTCAGGGTACATCCCGGCCAACCCATGCAGGTGGCCTTCAATGTAAGCAATCCCACGGACCGGCCGATGGTGGCTCAGGCGGTGCCCAGTGTGACGCCCTCGCAGGCGGCACAGTACTTTCACAAGATTGAATGTTTCTGCTTTGGACGCCAGGAACTGGCCCCCGGGCAGTCCGAGGCCATGCCGCTGCGGTTCGTGGTGGATGTGGCACTGCCGGAAGAGGTGCGGACACTGACCTTGTCCTACACCCTCTACGACGTCACCGACAATGACAAGAACAAGAGCTGAAGCGGGAGGCTCCATGAGTGCACCATCCCAGTATTATGTCCCAGAACAGAGTCACTGGCCCATTGTGGCGACGATCGGGCTGTTCCTGACGCTGACGGGTGCCGGCACCATCATGATTGATGGTCGCACCGGGCAGGATGCGACCTTAGGCTGGCTGATGTTTGCGGCAGGTCTGGTCGTGATGATCTACATGTTCTTCGGCTGGTTTGGATCTGTAGCGCGTGAAAGCATGGCGGGCTTGTACAGTCCACAAATGGATCGCTCCTTTCGCTGGGGCATGATGTGGTTCATCTTCAGCGAAGTGATGTTCTTCGCCGCCTTCTTCGGGGCGCTGTTCTATGCGCGCTTCTATGCCGTGCCCAATCTGGCCGGTGATGGCTTCCACGACATGACGCGCCTGCTCTGGCCGGAATTCAGCGCCAACTGGCCGCTCATGCAGAATCCGGACCCTGACAAGTTTCCCGGCCCGAAGCAGGTCATCGAGCCCTGGACCATCCCGCTGTTCAATACCGTTCTGCTGCTGACCTCGAGCGTGACCATCACCCTGTCACACCATGCCCTGCGTGCCGACAAGCGCAAGGCTGCCGCTGGCTGGCTGGCGCTGACCATCGGGCTGGGGCTTGTGTTCCTGGGCTTTCAGATCGAAGAGTACCTGGTGGCCTACAACGAGTATGACCTGACGCTGAAGTCCGGCATCTATGGCACCACCTTCTTCATGCTCACGGGTTTTCACGGGATGCATGTGACCCTGGGGGCCATAATCCTGACCGTTATCCTCGTCCGGCTGATCAAGGGGCACTTCACGCCGGACAGTCATTTCGGGTTTGAAGCGGCGGCCTGGTACTGGCACTTCGTGGATGTGGTGTGGGTCTGTCTGTTTGTGTTTGTCTACGTGATGTGATCAGGGATGCAGACCGGGACCGTGCAGGGTGAGATGCCCGCTGAACCAGAGCACCAGAATGGTGATCAGAAGCGCCACGGAGAATCCGACGCGGGCCGTGAGCGCCCAGACCGTGCGGCTGCGCTGGCCCTGATCCCGGACCAGAAAGAACAGGGCACTGAACAGGCTCACGACGGTACCCAGCAACAAGACGAGAATCAGCGCTTTCATCCACATGACCGTCAGTCTGGCACAGTCCGGTGGGCTTTGGTAGGGCTGACGCTCTTTGCCACGTTGCTCACGGCGGGTTTGGGCGTCTGGCAATGGCAGCGTGCGGCGGACAAGGCGGTCTTGCTTGCACAGTGGGCGCAGGCACCGCAGGTTGAGGTGGAGCGTTTGGCGGATGTGGCCCGGTTGCCCGTCTATGCGCGGCTGAGCATGGAAGCACAGTGGTGGCCGGCTGTCTGGCTGCTGGACAACCGCACCGTAAACGGACGGGTGGGTTATGACGTGCTGATGCTGGCCTGTGATGCCACAAACACCTGTCTCTGGGTCAACCGGGGCTGGGTGGAAGGCAAGCGGGACAGACGCCAGTGGCCGCAGGTCACGTGGCAATCGGGTCAAAGGGTGCTGGAGGGCATCTGGCGTGGGTGGCCGGAAGGCGAGGCTGCCGGTCACGAGTTGTTGCAAAGCGGTCTGTTTCGTATTCAGCACCCGAATGATGCCCGGACACCGCCGGGACTGACAGTTGTGAAAGCCGGTCTGTTGCAATTGAGTGCAGGCAGTCCGGATGCGCTGACGGTGCACTGGAAGCCGGTCAGCATGACACCGGCGAGGCACCGGGGTTATGCCTTTCAGTGGGGGTTGATGAGTCTCGCGCTGGCTGCGACCGGGCTGATCATGATTCGCAGAACAACAAGAACAAAAGAGGACCAACCATGAGCACGGCGATACCGACTGTCCCCTCGGACAAGCTGAAACTGGCCGCCCTGTGGGGCATTGCCCTGCTACCTCTGGTAGCCGCCTGGAGCATGTACTTCGGCCAATGGGCCGTGCCGGACGGCCGCATCAACAAGGGCACACTGATTTCGCCGGCCTTTACGCTGGATGCGGTTCTGGATACGGATAGCGAGGCAGCCCTGTGGCCCCGGCAGGCAGATGGCCGGCGCACCTGGCTGATTGTACTGTACAGTGCGGGCACCTGTGACGAAGCCTGTCAGCGAGAAGCCTGGGCCATGCGCCAGGTGAATACCGCCCTGGGCAAGGATCAGGACCGGGTCAGCCGCCGCTTTGTCGGTGACTCGGTGCCGATGGCGGGCGCTGTGCCACCTACCCTGACCCTCTCGCCAGCGCAGCATGAAGCGCTGCGGGCGGCCCTCGCCCGGGCGGGTATCGTCTTGCAGCCCATGGATCGGCTGATCATTGATCCGCACGGCAATGCCGTCCTGTACTATCCGGCAGGGCAGTCGCCTGAAGATACGCTGCAGGATCTGCGTCGCCTGCTGAAACTTTCCAAGATCGGGTGAGCCATGACGACACGCATCAATGTGGACGTGACGCGCGCCTCCCGCACCCTGCAACGTGCCGGATGGGCTGCGGTGGGGCTGGCGCTGTGCGTCATCGTGCTGGGTGCCTTTACCCGTTTGGCGGATGCCGGGCTGGGCTGTCCGGACTGGCCAGGCTGTTACGGCTTTGTCTCCGTGCCGGAACACCCGGACGAGCTGATGCTGGCCGGCCAGCGTTATCCGGATTCCCCCGTGGAGCAGGCCAAGGCCTGGGCGGAAATGATCCACCGCTATGCTGCGGCCACGCTAGGCCTGGTGATTATCGGTCTGACAATCGCCTGCGCGCGTCAGGCCGCCGCGGCCCGGGCACGGCGAATCTATGCGCTGGCGACAGGCGTGGTCATATTGCAGGGGCTGTTCGGAATGTGGACGGTCACCCTCAAGCTCTGGCCCCAGGTGGTCACCGCTCACCTGTTTGGCGGACTGCTGACGCTGACCCTTCTGGTGCTGGGGGCGCGGCGCCTGAATCCGCGCCTGAAGCTGATGCGACCGGATCAGGTGGACGCATTGCGGCCGTGGCGCGTGCCGGTGGTCATCGCAGCCGTGGTACTGGCGATGCAGATCTTTCTCGGCGCCTGGACCAGCACCAACTATGCCGCGCTGACCTGCACTGACCTGCCGTCCTGCAATGGCGACTGGTCCGAACCGCTGGACTTTGGTGAAGGCTTTCACCTGACGCAGACCATCGGGCCGAACTATCTCGGCGGAGAGCTGCATCATGGTGCGCGTGCCGCGATTCACATGAGCCACCGTGCCGGGGCCGTACTGACCCTGCTGGTACTTGGTGTGCTTTTCTTGGGGCTGTTGCGCACCGGTGTGCGCACGGTCAAGGGCTGGGCGGCTGCCGGGCTGGGATTGCTGGCCTTGCAGGTCAGCCTCGGTCTGGCCAACGTGGCCTTTCTGCTGCCGCTGCCGGTCGCGGTGGCGCACAATGGCGTGGCCGCCTTGCTGGTGATCATCATGGTATGCGTGGCGGACCGGGTCTGGCGCGCGAAGGAGTTGCAGTTATGAGCATGACAGACGTACAGCGGATTCGGACGGGCTGGAAAGATTACCTCGAGCTGACCAAGCCGAAAGTGGTGGCGCTGCTGATCCTCACGGCCCTTGTAGGGATGCTGCTCGCACCGCATGAGGGCACACCCTGGACGGCGCTGATTTTTGGCAATCTGGGTATCGCCATGCTGGCAGGCGCGGCGGCAGTCATCAACCATGTGGTGGATGCCCGGGTGGATGCGGTGATGGCCCGGACCCACCGGCGCCCGGTGGCACAGGGGCGGGTCGAGCCGGTGAAGGCGATGGCCTTTGCCGCAGCGTTGGGCATCAGTGGTACGGCCCTGCTGGCCTTGCAGGTGAACCTGCTGACCACCTGGCTGACGCTGGCCTCGCTCATGGGCTATGCCGTGATCTATACCCTGCTGCTCAAGCGTGCGACACCGCAGAATATTGTCCTGGGCGGGCTGGCCGGCGCAGCGCCGCCCCTGTTGGGCTGGACGGCCGTGACCGGCGAGATTCATCCTCATGCCCTGTTGCTGGTGCTGATCATCTTCACCTGGACACCCCCTCACTTCTGGGCGCTGGCCATTCACCGCCGCGAGGACTATGCCCGCGCCGGCATTCCCATGCTTCCGGTCACCCACGGGGTGCGCTACACCGCCCTGCAGGTACTGTTGTATACCATTCTGCTGCTGATCGTCTCCCTCCTGCCCTGGCTCACGGGCATGAGTGGCCCGGTCTATGCGGTGGCAGCCACCCTGCTGGGATTTCGTTTCCTGCAATGGGCGTTGCGCATGGTGTACGGGGCCGACAGGCTGGCTCCGATCCGGACGTTCCGCTTCTCCATTACCTATCTGATGCTGCTGTTTGTCGCCCTGTTTGCTGATCGTTACCTGTCAGTTTGACTCAGCGCATGCCATCATCTTGAAAAAAGCGTACACTTGCCGCGATCAACGGGAGTGTACGCCATGACTGAGACCCTGCCAGACCATCTGCTGCTGACAGCCCTTGACCATGCCCGCGACGGGATCGTCATCACCGATATTCGCACCCCGCGCAATGCCATCGTCTGGGCGAATGAAGCCTTCATTCAAATGACCGGCTATGACCGCGAGGCCCTCATCGGCAAGGGGACACGCTTTCTCATGGGCAGCCGTACCCGCCCGACCGCAGCCGCCCTGTTCCGCAAGGCCCTCAATACCGGTAGCCGAGCGCTGGTTACCGTGAGTACGGTCAAGGCCGACGGCAATGAATTCTGGAACGAGATCAGCATGGCGCCAGTGAGCGAAGGTGAGGGCGCCGTGCGCTATTACATTGGCGTATGCCGGGATGTCAGCGAGCGTATCGCGGCGCAAGAGGCCCTGCTGGCATCGGAGATGCGTATAGAAACGGTGGAAGAGGCCGTGGCCGCGCCCACCTATGATCCGGTTACCCGGTTGTATAACCGGCATTATGTCGAAGAGTACGCCGAGCGCGAGTGGCTGCTGTTACAGCGGCAACAGCGCCCGCTGACGCTGTTCCTGATCGAACTGCAGGGGCTTGAGGCTCTGGAACAGGACCAGGGTGCGAGCGCCGCAAACGCCGTGCTGGAGCAGGCCGCAGACGCCCTGCGTTCGGTGTTCCGGCGTGGCATGGACCTGGTCGCGCGCTTCGATGCCTACCATTTTCTCGCATCGGCTTCCGGAATGGGCTGGGACGAGTCTGAACCCATGGCCCGGCACGCACTGGAGGCCCTGGCGCCTGTTCTGGAGGAGCGGGAGGGCCTGTGCGCCCGAGTTTCGGCTGTCACGGCCGTTCCGGAGGATCATCTGTCGGTGGACGAGCTGATCCAGAAGGCACAGGCCGAGCTGGAGCGTGCCCGGGTGAAGGGCGAATCCCTGCGTGTCGCTGCGCTGGATTGACGACCCGAACGCACTAGAGAAAATCGCGCACGCGAATCCTGTAGTCGTCCGGATCCACGGCTTTCACGATCCGGTCCTGGCATTTGGGGTGCGCCAGATCGAGCCGCTCCTGCTTGATGTAGGAGCGGAAGCGGGTGTGGTACATCACGCGCACGACCGGCAGGCGCTGATCCGCCTCGTTGGCCTCGATCACGACCCCCAGCCGGCCGCTTTCCAGCAACACCAGTGAGCCCACCGGGTAGATGCCTATACAGCGGATGAAGTGATGCACGAGGCCGCGGTCGAGGTGATGGCCGCTCCACTCCAGCAGCTTCTTGATCGCCTCCGTTGGGGGCATGCCCTTGTGATAGCAGCGATCCGCCGTGATGGCATCATAGACATCCACGATGGCGGCCATGCGTCCGTAGGCGGAAATCTGCTCACCTTTCAGCCCTTGTGGATAGCCGGTGCCGTCCATGCGCTCGTGGTGTTCAGCGGCGACCTTGACCGTCAGGGGGGTAATCCCCTCACTTTTTTCCAGCAATTGCCGACTGAATTCGGCGTGTTTTTTCATGACGGCAAACTCCTTGTCCGTCAGCTTGCCGGGCTTGTGCAGCACTTCATCCGGAATCAGGGTCTTGCCGATGTCATGCAGCAACGCGCCCACGGCCGCCTGCTGCAGCACGTCTCTGGGGAGCTGAATGCTCTTGCCGAACACGGACATGAGCACACCGAGGTTGACCGAGTGCTCCATCAGGTAGGCATCCTTCTCCCGGATGCGTCCCAGGCAGCTCAGTGCGTTGTGATTGCGGAAGATGGAGTCCACCATGCCGTCGGCCAGCTCTTCAAAGGCCGAGACATCCACCGCCTTGCCGACTTTCACATCCTTCATCACGTTATCCACCAGGCCCAGCGCTTCCTGATGCAGCTTTTCCGCGACCCGCATTTCTTCGTCCAGGCCAATCACGGGCTTCATGATCGGCGCCAGTTCGCCGGCTTCTTCCAGCATCAGGGTGTTGAGATCATCCACCTCCCGGCGCGTCAGCCCGTCCTGGGTGTCCAGCCCCCGGGAGGTATCGATATAAAGTTCCCGGATGCCGAGTGTGCGGATTTTTTCAATGACTTCCTCACGCCGGATATACCCGGATTTTTTAAGGTTATTGTGGGGAATCCAGTCACTGTTGAGGTCGGAGACGTACATGCCGACTTTCAGGGCATCAATGGGAATCCTTTTGATCATGGGCGGTCCTGTCTGCTCGGGATCGTGCTGTCTGTACGGTTTGGAAGCCTGCCACACGGGGGGGCGTGGGCACCCGGTATACCATTGGGAGTATAGTCGAGCCGTGCGCGGGACGCGAAGATCCGGAAAGGTACATTTGTACAAAATAGGTGTTTTACTCTAGACGGCTGCGCTACACTCTCGGCATAATCGGAGTTTATAAGAAGAACAGGACGACACACCATGCTTGCGCGCGTACGAGAAGCTTTCCACCTGGCCGATACGGCCCTGCCCCTTGATGACATTACCGTCCGAGATCAGACCACCGAAGTGGAACCTGAAGGCCTGGGGCTGGACAGTCGGGCCATTGACCGGATCTGGAACGAACTGATCGGCTTGTATCGCACCGGTACCCAGCCTGCCATTCAGATCTGCCTGCGCTACAAGGGCCAGGTTGTCATGAACCGGGCCATTGGCTGCGCCCGCGGGGGTGGCCCCGGGGACTCTCCGGAGGAAACGCGCCTGCCGGTCAAGACGGATACCCCGTTCTGCCTGTTCTCGGCCTCCAAGGCCATTACCGCGATCCTGGTACACAAGCTGGCCGAGCAGGGCAAGATCAACCTGATGGACCCGGTGGCCTTTTACCTGCCCGAGTTTGGCAAGAAGGGCAAGCGAAACATCACCATCCACCAGATACTGGCGCATCGGGGCGGCATCCCCGGCCTGCCCACCAAGGGCGTGTCGCTGGACACGCTTTACGACCCGGATGAAGTCTGGCGGCTGTTGTGCGAAGCCGAGCCCATTGCCGTGGATGGTGGCAAGCTGGCGTATCACGCCATTACCGGTGGCTTTGTGCTGGGCCGGGTGATCGAGAAGACCACCGGCAAGACCATGCGCGAGTACATCCGCGAGGTGCTCATCGAGCCCATGGGCATGACGTACATGAATTTCGGGCTGACCGCCGATCAGATACCGTTGAGCGCACGCAACTACGCCACCGGGCCGGATACCCCCTTCCCGCTGTCCTGGGCGGTTCGCCGGGCGCTGGGCGCGGACATGCGTACCGCCGCCGAGGTGTCCAATGATCTGCGCTGGTTTGATGCGGTGATTCCCGCGGCGAATATTTATGCGACGGCTGAAGAAACCAGTCGCTTCTACCAGATGCTGCTCAACGAGGGTCGCTGGGGGCGGCGGCAGGTGCTCAAGCCCATGACGGTGAAACGAGCCACGCATGAATTTGGCGAGTGCGCCATCGACCGGACCATGCTGATTCCCATGCGTTACAGT